>JANXUM010000397.1 GCA_025356215.1 Bryobacter sp.
CGCCGGGAACCAGGAAAAGATGCCGAGCGCGTAGCATCCACAGACCGCTTTGCCAAGCCGGGCCGTCTTTGGTTTGAATTTTCTGGATGGGAAGGACGAAGCCCGAAGGTTGGTCGAGGCCGCGCTCGAAGACGCGACGGAAGCGATCGCGATCCTCCCGATCGGCGAGCTTGTTGTCTTTTGGATCAACGTTGATCGGTAGTTGGCGCTCTTTGTGGACCCACTGAAGAGGGTCCTCATAGGCGGCGATGACAAAGTCCGGAGAGATGGCGAGACGCTCGGCGAGAGCCTCGGCGAAGCGTTGGGCGTCTGCGTTGCCGTGGCCGTAGTCTTGCTCGGGGTTAGCGATCCATTGAGAGTCGCGCCAAAGGGGCGACGAATCGCTGCGCCAGTAACAAGTAAAGGCCCAGCGGGGCAGAGACTCGCCGGGGTACCATTTGCCCTGGCCGTAATGGAGGAGGCCATTGGGGGCGATTAAGGCGCGGAGGCGGCGGATGAGTTGGCCGGCGCGGCGTTCTTTTTCTTGGCCGAGGGCTTCTGTGTTCCACTCCGGGCTGTCCATGTCGTCGATCGAGACGAAGGTGGGTTCACCGCCCATCGTTAAGCGCACGTCGTTTGCTTGTAAGTCGCGATCGACTTGCTCGCCAAGCTGAGTAATCGCCTCCCATTGATCGTCGGTGTAGGGTTTAGTAACTCGTGGGTCCTCGTGGACGCGAGTTACCCGCATGACGTGTTCGAACTCGACCTGACTTGGACTTACCAGGCCGCTTACCGGGGCGGCGGAGGCGGGCTCTGGTGTGGCGGCAAGGGGGATGTGACCTTCGCCCGCGAACAGGCCAGAGGTTGGGTCGAGGCCGACCCAGCCGGCACCCGGAAGATAGACTTCCGTCCAGGCGTGAAGATCTGTGAAGTCCGCTTCCGGACCGCTGGGGCCGTCGAGCGACTTCTCATCGGCTTTCAATTGAATGAGGTAGCCGGAGACGAAGCGCGCGGCGAGGCCCATGTGGCGCAGAGTCTGGACAAGCAGCCACGCGGTGTCGCGGCAGGAGCCGCTTCCCAGACTGAGCGTCTGTTCGGGTGTTTGGACGCCGGGCTCCATGCGAATGGTGTAGCGGATGAGGCGCTGGAGTTTGGCGTTGAGATCGACGAGGAAGAAAACGCTGCGGCGAGGCGTGACATCGACGGTGGCGATGAAGGCGCGGAGTTCCGGTGTCAGAGGCGAGGTTTCGAGAAAGGGGCGAAGCTCACGGGCGAGTAAGTCGTCGTAAGTGAACGGGAAGTCCTCCGCGTAGGGCTCGAGGAAAAAGTCAAAGGGATTGACAACGCTCATGTCGGCGGTGAGGTTGACCTCGACTGAGAATTGGGTAGTTGGCTTCTGGAAGACGAGACGGGCGAGATAGTTCCCCTGAGGATCCTGCTGCCAGTTTATGAAGTGCTCGGCGGGGTGGATCTTGAGGCCATAACTGAGGATGGGTGTGCGCGAGTGCGGGGCGGGGCGCAGACGGACGACTTGCGGACCGAGCGTGACGGGACGATCGTAATTGTAAGTGGTTCTATGGTGGAGAGCTACACGGATTGCCATCGCTTAGAGGGTTTTGACGCGGATGTTACGGAATTCGACACGGGTGCCGTGGCCGAGAAAGCCGATATGCCCGTCTTTACGGGCAAGGCCTGGGTGCTTCTTGAGAACCGCCTCGTCTTTGACGGTGGATAAGTCGACGTCCGTAATAACAACGTCGTTGAGCGTCACTTTGATATGCGGACCCTTAGCTTGAATCTCATAGCTGTTCCAGACGCCGTCTCGTTTGACGTGGCCGGCTTTGGCCGCGAAAACGTCGTATACGCTGCCGGTGTATTGGGTGGGCTTGAGGCCGTTACCCTTTTTGTAGACGGTCGCTTCTTCATCGAGAATTTGGATTTCCATGCCGACATAAGCGGCGTCGCCGTCAAAGGGTGCGCGGATGCCGACGCCGTTGTTGCCGCCATCCCAGAGCCGCCAGTCGAGGCGGAGGACAAAGTCGGAGTATTCTTTTTCGGTGAAAAGATTGCCACCGCCATCGGCGGGGCAGACAAGGACGCCATTGTCGACGACGTATCCGGGGCCATGGCCCTTGATCAGCTTCCAACCGGTAAGGTCTGTGCCGTTAAAGAGCGGGGTGAAGCCTTTTTCCGCGGCAGTGGCAATGGAGGCGGCGGCGAAGATCGCGCCGAGTTCACGTCTTGTCATAGTTGACAGACTAGCAGACTTAGTTCAGCAGTAGCCGTGTGCCCTTGGCGAAGGCGTCACACTGGCCAATGACGGTGCAGAACGGGAGGATGTTCACGTGCCCGATACCGAGGCGGAGGTCTTGAGCGTCGATGGGAACGTCGAAGTGGCGCAGCGCTTTGACGGATTGAGCGGGTTGCAGGAGAACATTTAGAGGGACCTCGGGGGTGCCGAGGAGAGGGTCGAAACGATTGCCCTTCGAGTCCTCTAGGAAGACGTCGGAAGCTGAGTTTTCTCGCTGAGCGCGGCCGCGAGCGCGGTTTGAGATATTGAGCGCAATGTCGTAGCGAGTGAAAACGGCCTCTGAGTTGCGCGTGACGGCTTGGACGGACAGGCACCAATCGTCATTGCAAAACGGCGTGTTGCGCGCGATCAGGCGGGGAGAGGAGCTGGCGGTGGCGAGGTAGACGCAGGCGACGTAGAGAGCGAGGATGGTGGCGGCGATTGTGAGGAGCTTGAAGGCTCGTAGAAATTTGCCGCCGAGGGCGATTACGAAGGCGGCGATGGCTGTGATGGCCGCCGTGAGAACGACGAGGATGAACAGGAGGTCGTAGGGGGTCACTTTGGTTGGACGAAAACTGAGGCTTGGCGAACTATTGTTAGTTTATGCGAATGCTTGGAATCGTGATGCTATGGAATGCGCTTGCTGGCGCGCAAACCCCGGCTGCGAAGTTGTGGGAGGAGTTCAGGGCGAAACGAGAGAAACTCATTGGTGTCCACCAGGAGTTTGAGGTCGTCCAGACCACAGGTACTCAGACTACCGACGTAGCGTACAGGCGCTATCTCGTGCTCGACTTGTCCGAAGGGCGGTGGCGGGAACGTTACGTCGATCGGAGTGGCAACCACTCGACGATTTTTGACGGCCAATTGATTTTCAGGCTTGAGGGAGGCTCCAATGAGTACGTTTGGCTGCGGTGCCCTTCGTCGGTCGAAATGACTCCAAGGCCTTATAGTCAGGGTGAGCTTGAAGTCGAGAAGGCAACCGAAGTGGACAGGCACGCCTGTGGGTTGCGCGATCCGGATCATGTTTGCGTAGTTCTGGATCTACCGTTGCGGCCATACCTTCGAAGCAAAGGCGGAGGAGTCTCCAGCACGATGGTGGAGGGCTCGCTACGCGTGGTCATGGACACTGAGACTGGATTGATGCTGTCCTCAAGGGCGGAGGAGCGATACCAGAACCCGAGTGGGCCAGCGCGGATCGTAATCACCTATGCCGCGCGATTACTTCGAGTGGGTGCTCCGATGCGGAACGGGATTTTCGAATTGCCGCCGGGCGAAATGGTTGAAGTCAGGGCCTTAACGCTGTGGGGAGCGGCGGGGATGCGGAAACAGATGGTTGGCAAGCAGGCTCCGGAACTGGCGGCCCGCGATTTGGAGGGACGGCCCATTCGGCTGTCCGCAATGCAGGGGAGAGTAGTGGTTCTCGCGTTTGGAGCATCGCTCTGCGAGATCTGCCGGGAACAGAGGGCGAGCCTTGAGAAGGTGTATCGGAAGTATGGCGGTAACAGCTTCGAAATTATCGGGCTGAGTGTCAGTGAAGATAGAGAGGCCGTTGAGCGGTATTTGAAGGAGAGTCCGCAGAGTTACATGGGGGTGCTCACGCTTGAGAATGAATTAGATCGGCAGTATCAGGTGCATCGGTTCCCAACTTACGTTGTTGTGGGGCGAGATGGGAAGGTGGTCTCAGTTGCGGAATGGGATGTGGCATGGGGGGAATTGAAGAAAGCTCTGAAGAAAGAGGGTATCGAATTGGAGTAGACCGCGCGGCGCAGGCTGGCAAAGCTCAGCGAATGAACTGATCGAGGTATTCCGCTCCCAACCCAACGGCGGCGTAGTGCTTGCGGCACATCTCAATCTTGGTGAAGACATCTTCGTATGCAGTAACAGCACCCGCCTCGTCGACGTAGATCATCGCCCCGGTAATGTGGAATAGCGTGATCATCTGCGGTACATCCGGCGGCACAAAGAGCGTGTGCGTTTCGCCGGGTGGCTCAAAGACATAACTGCCTTGTGTGGCGACCCAGTCGTGCTCCAGATACTGCCACTTACCCTCGATTACGTATCCGTGCACCGGAGCGGGGTGGCGGTGGCGGCTGAGGATCCCCGACTTACGGACCCGGAGTAAGTTGACCCAGTAACCCTGGCGTGTGGAGAGGCACAGCGGGCGGAACCACACGTTTTCGGCCTGAGGGACCCACACGCGTTCGTCCTCCGGGATTACTGAGGGGACCACGATGTCCTTGGCCATGTCGATGGGTTGTTGCATAAGCTTCAAGCTATCAGATAGCCGCCGTCGACCGGGAGGATCGCACCGGTGATGAAGGCGGCGGCGCGGGAGGCGAGGAAGAGGGCGGGCCCGGCGATGTCCTCGGGCTGGCCCCAGCGGCCCATGGGAGTGCGGCGGAGAATGGCTTCGCGCTTGGTTTCGTCATCGCGGAGGGGCTGCGTCAAGGGTGTCTCGATCCATCCGGGGGCGATCGCGTTTACGCGGATGTTGTCGGGGGCCCAGGCGATGGCGAGGCTTTTCGTCAATTGCGCCAGGCCGCCCTTGCTGGCGCTGTAGGCGGGCGCGGGGCCGCTACCCAGAAAGGTGAGTACGCTGACGATGTTGATCACGCTGCCGCTGGAGGCGGCGAGAAGCTTGTGGCAGGCGGTTGAGACTCGCATCGCGCCTGTTAGATTGACGTCGAGGACTTGGGCAAAGACCTCCGGATCATGCTCTTGCTGACGCCTGATTACGCCAGCGGCGTTGACCAGCACGTCGAGCGCGTTGAGTTTTGCGACTGCCTCTTGAATCGATTGCGGGTCCGTCACATCGAAGCCGTTTTCGAGGCCGAGCGCGTGGACGGTGGCACCGGAATTGGCGAAGGCGCGCGCGATAGCGGCTCCGATACCGCTGGTGCCTCCGGTGACCAAAACCGTTTTGCCGTTGTAATTGAACACCTGACCAGTTTACGGCGGGTGTGTGGGCCCTGAGTTTCCGCCGTTATTTCAGCGACATCACGGAGCGGATCTCCAGGCGCGGGATGAAGGGCAGGATTGTCTGCATGATGCCGCCAGGGAGCCCGCCGTGGATTGTGGCGTTTACGTTGATTCCGGGGAGCGGTTGGCCAAACATGCGGGGGCTGTCAAAGCGCGTCTTGGGACTGCCAACGCCTTGCACCGCCGGGATCTCATGCGGGGCGTGGATCTCTAACTTGACTAAGCGGTCGCAGTTACTCCAGTCGTAACAGACGGCTAGATTCTTGTGCAGCCAATGGACGCGGTTGGCGGGCTGGGGTCCTGCCTCGCGCATGCACTTCTGCCAGATGTCCTCGGTGAACCACCAGATGCCGCCGGGGCTGCCCTTGGCGAGCGACGAGGCGGCGCGGTAGAGAGTCACTCCTTTGAGGAGACGAAAGCGCAGCGTGCCTTCGTCCACCGCCATGCGAGAGCGAATGTCGTTGGCGAAGAGGCTGGCGCGGAGCTTGGCAACATTGCGCAGATCGGCAGGGTTGCCGGCGGCAAACGAGGCGGCGGAGGCTTGGACGCGGGCCTCGTGAAGGAAGTCGGTGTAGGCGGGGTCGTTGACGAGGCGGGGGAAGAAAGTGGTGGCGAGGGCGTCTTCGAGTTGGGATTGGATTCGGGGCCACATGTTAACTGTTATAGCGGCTGTGGCCCCGGAGAATGGGTCAATCTACAATTTTGGCGGAGAGGACGAGGATAATCGCGCCATCCTTGGCGGAGGCGTTGGCTTTGCCGATGACAACTTGCTGGCCAGGGATGAGGTCAACAGAGGTGTGGATGGAAGCCTCACTGGAATTGGTTGGCGAGGATGGAACGCGAGCTTTGAACGAGAGATTGTCGAGACGGATGGCATTTCCGGCAAAGGTAAAGTTAGCGACAAAGTTGTAGTACGGCGGGAAAGGAAAAATCTCCGTTGCGTCCCAATTGAGGACGCCGGACGACTCGATTTTGGCTCCCTCGTGGGCACGTATGATCTGCGACTCGACGAGGGCAAAGTTGGCGAGCGCGGTCGTTTGCTTGATTTGGGTCACGAGCGCGTTGAGGGAGGCGGGAATGTCGGAGGGCTCCGCGCCGGGGCGGCCACGCAGGATGCGCAGAACAAACTCAACGTTGCGGGTCGGTTGGGCCAGCTTGGGTTTGTAGTACTTGAGGATGAGATTGACGGCTTCATCAACGCTTTCCTTCGTGGGCGCGGTGACTGTTACCAGCTTCAGCAGGGGCTCGGGACGAATCTGAACATTGCTGGGCGCGAGAAGAGTCTCGAACTTCGTCATCTGATCGGTCCCATCGGGGATGTATTCGATGATGCGGGTTACGCGGGACTGCTGGGCGAGCAGCAGGGCGGGGAAGATCAGTGCGGCGATGAGTTTCATTCCAGGCTCCATAAGATGACGATATTGGGGTTGGTGGATGAGAGTTGGACGGTGTTTTCGTCCAACATGCGGGGCTTGGGGCGGCGTTGTTGAGAGAGTCGAATTTGTGGGGCGGGGATTATCAGATCGGGTACCGAGATGATCGCCTCGCCGGGCGGGGGCAACGGTATGTCCATGGGCGGCGGGACGAATTGCCAAGCGGCAAAGAGCGCGGCGGC
>JANXUM010000402.1 GCA_025356215.1 Bryobacter sp.
CTTGGTGCGCCTTGAGCCAGCGAAGAAGACGGCGATCCAGGCGCGGGCTGAGGAGATCAAGGAGTCCTACCGATGAAATATGTAGTGGCGGCTGGGTATGGCGGCACGGGAGCTGCGTTGTCTCGAAGGCTCGCGTTGCGCGGTCACGAGCTATTGCTGTTGGGACGCAATGGCGACAAGCTGGCGGCGATTTGTGCCGAGATTGGCGCGCAGTACGCCGTTACCGATCTGACTCAGTTGGAGGGGGTGGAAGCCGCGGTGGGCGCTTTCGGCCCCATCGACGGGATTGTGAATTGCGCAGGAAGCATCTTGCTGAAACCGGCGCACATCACCAGCGAGGCCGAGTTTCAGCAGACGCTCGATACCAATTTGAAGACGGCATTTGTGGTGTTGCGCGCGGGGGTGAAGAACATGCCGGGCGGCGGGTCTATCGTTTTGATTTCGACGGCGGCGGCGCGGATGGGCTATGCCAATCACGAGGCAATCGCGGCGGCCAAGGCGGGTGTGATGGGGCTGGGCCTGTCGGCGGCGGCGACTTACGCTAGCCGGAACATTCGCGTGAATTGCGTCGCGCCGGGCTTGGTGGATACGCCGCTGGCGTCGCGCATTACTGGCAACGAGGCGGCGCTGAAGGCGTCGGCGGCGATGCACGCGCTGGGTAGAATCGGTCAGCCAGAGGACGTGGCGTCAATGATTGAATTTCTGTTGGATCCGGCGAATTCGTGGATCACGGGGCAAGTGTTTGGCGTTGATGGGGGCCTTGGCACGGTGCGGGCCAAATAGCTCAAGCACGGCGGAAGGCGATGACAGCATTGAGCCCGCCGAAGGCAAAGGAGTTGGATAGGACTGCTTCCACTTGCTGGTTGCGAGCGATGTTTGGGATGACGTCGAGATCGCACTCTGGGTCTGTCGTTTCCCAATTGGCGGTGGGCGGGAGAACGCCGCGCCGCAGCGCTTCGATACTCGCCACAGCCTCCAGGGCACCCGCCGCCCCCAGGGCGTGGCCGTGCATCGATTTGGTGGAAGACACGGCAGGTACGCTGTTGCCGAAGACCAATCGTAAGGCGGCGCACTCTGCTGGATCGTTTGCCTGGGTGCCGGTGCCGTGCGCGTTTACGTAGCCGATTTGATCGGGGGCGAGGCCCGCGTCGCGCAAGGCCATGCGCATGGCGGCGGCGGCGCCTTCGGGCTTGGGTTGAGTGATGTGGTGCGCGTCGGCGGACATGCCGAAGCCGGCCAGTTCCGCCAGCGGGGTGACTCCGCGGGCGCGGGCGTGTCCTTCACTTTCGATGACAAGCATACCGGCGCCTTCGCCCAAGCTCATGCCTTTGCGTCCGAGCGAGAATGGGCGGCAGAGATCGGGGGAGACGACGCGCATCGCGTCCCAGGCCTTGAGCAGACCGAAGACAAAGGGTGCCTCGCTGCCGCCGGTGAGCGCCACATCGACCACCCCGTTACGCACCATCCAGAAGGCTTGCCCGATCGCGTGGTTGGCGGAGGAGCAAGCGGTGGACAGCGTAAATACAGGCCCGGTCACGCGATGCTCCATGGCGAGCAGGCTGGCCGCAGCGTTGGCCATCACCTTGGGGATGGTCATCGGATGCACGCGCGGCTTGTTTTCGCGATAGACGTCCCAGTAGCCGGCGTCCTCCATGTGCTTGCCGCCCACGCAGCAACCGGTGACGATGGCGGCCTCGGGCGGCAGCGTTAAACCGGCTTGGGCCAGGGCCTCGCGCGCGGCCAACAGGGCGAATTGCGCGTTGCGGTCCGCCAGCAAGAGATGCTCTCTCGATAGGTGAGCGGCGGGGTCGAAGCCGCCAAATTCGGCACCGGTCTGGAGCTTTAGATCCTGGGTGGGCACCGTTGTCAGGGGCCTGATGCCGCAGACTCCGCCTGCCAAATTGTCCCAGAATGTTGTGACGCCGATGCCAAAAGCAGACACCGCACCCACACCAGTAACTACAACTTTGCGCATCGACCTAATGTACCCCGCGTTGATATAAAATTCGGGGGACGGTTTGAGGATCTATCACTTATGCAATTTCGTAATTTTATCTGGCTTGGACTACTCGGGGGCGTGCTGTTGTGGGGTGCGGAGTGGCGCACCGACGGGGGAAATCCGCAACGCACCGCATGGCAAAAGGACGAGAAGATCCTCAACAAGGACAACGTCAAAGGTCTGAAGGTTTTATGGAAGATTAAGCTCGACAACGCGCCGCAGGAGATGCACTCGCTGTTTGCGCCGATGATCGTCGAAAATGTGCCGACTGCGGCGGGCCGCAAGCAGATCGCGATCGTTGCCGGCATCTCGGACAACCTGTATGCCATCGACGTTGAGACCGGCAAGATGCTTTGGAAGAAGCACTGGGAGTACCCGGTGCCCGCGCGCCGCGGCCGTGAGGGAGACCCGCTATGCCCGCCCGGGGCCACCGCCGCGCCGGTGATCAATGAGCCGACGGCCGACGGCCAGCGCATCGTGTACTCGCTTGCCGGAGACGGCAAACTGCACTCGCTGAACGTCGCCAACGGCGAAGACATGGCACCGCCCTTCGCTTTTGGCTATCCCAACGGCAAGCACTATTCGCTCAACCTTTGGAATGACACTCTGTTTACGACGACGGCGCAGGGCTGCGCCGGCAACCCGAATCAGATCTGGGCTGTGAATTTGAAAGACCCGATCAAGAAGGTGATGACGTTCAACCCCAAGAGCGGGGGCCTGTGGGGCCGCAGCGGGGCGGCGATCGATTCAAACGGCACCGCCTGGGCACCGACTGGCGATGGACGATACGACCCCGAGAACAAGGTGTATGGCAACGGGCTGATCGGCGCGGGCGTTGAGGGTAATGAGCTGAAGCTGCGCGATTGGTTTGAGCCTTCCAACTGGGTGTGGCTGCAAAAGCGCGATCTCGACTTTCAGGTGACTCCGGCGATCTTTAGTTTCAAAGGCCGCGAGTTGATGGTGACGGCTAGCAAGGAGTGCCGCGTTTATCTGTTGGACACCAAGTCCGCAGGCGGCGCGAATCACTTGACGCCGCTAGTGCGCACGCCGCTGATCTGCAATGAGGAGGTGGACTTTCAATCGGCGGGCATCTGGGGCAGCATGGCCAGTTGGCTGGACGGCAAAGGTACCCGCTGGGCGCTGACGCCATTCTGGGGCCCGGTGCATCCAGACTTCAAGGCCCCGATCACTCACGGTCCCGTGCAGCACGGCGCGGTGGCCGCGTTCAAGGTGGAAGAGAAAGGCGGAAAGATGGCGCTGACGCCGGGCTGGCTGTCGCGCGACATGGACCAAGCCGAGCCGCCGGTAATCGCCAACGGCGTCGTCTACACCTACGCGAGCGGCGAGAACACACGGCAATCGTACGCGGACAAGGGACTGGCCGATTTCAGCCCGCTGCGCATCGCGGCTTCCAAGCACGCGACGCTTTACGCGCTTGACGGCGAGACAGGAAAAGAGCTTTTCAACAGTGGCGACGAGATTGGCTCGTTTGTACACTTTGGCGCGTTGTCGGTGGCCAACGGCCGTGTTTATCTTGGCGACTACAGCAGCACGCTCTATTGCTTTGGGCTTCCCGGCAAATAGACTCGCAACGAAACTTGGAGACCCAAACATGAAGAACAAATACGTAGTACCAAGTCTTGCTTTGATATGTGCCGTTGTGGCGACGCCGCAGGGGCGCCCCGTCGATTGGCCTTCCATCGGCGGCGACGCCAGGCGCACGGGCTGGGAGCGCAGCGACATCCGCATCACCAAGGACAACATCAAGGACTTCCAACTGGTGTTGAAGCGCAAGCTCGACGGACCGCAGGCGGGGCCGCACGCGCTCACCCCGCCAGTGGTGATTGGCTTGTTGATCTCTTACAAGGGGTTTAAGGAACTGGGCTTTGTCGCCGGCAATTCGGGCGACCTTTGGTCCATCGATGTCGATACGAACAAGCTGTTCTGGAATCGTCGATTCCCGATGGCCAAGGCTGATGGAGTCTGCGCCGGCATGGCAACCGCGCCATCGCTCGTGCCCCCGGCGGTGTTTGGCGGACGGCGTCCGGCTGTGCCGGGAGCTCCAGCGATTCAGGCCACGCGCCCCCTGCCTCCGCGCCTGGGCGGTGGCGGCTTTGGCGGACCGCGGCCGATCTACTTTGTTGCGGCTGACGGCAAGCTTCAGCAGGTAAACACGTCGGACGGGAGCGATCGGTTTCCCGCGCTGGACTTCCTTCCCGCTGGTGCCCGGCCCGACGGCCTGCTCATGACCGACAACACCGTCTACGCCGTGACCTCGAATGATTGTGGCGGAGCGCACAACGCCCTGTGGGCCTTGGACCTGGTGCCGGAAGAACCAAAGCCCGTGCACTTTATGATCCCTGGCGGCAAGAGCGGAGCGCCGAAGTTTGCCGTCGGAAACAATGGCGCGATTTATCTGCAAACCACCGAGGCGCTGCACATCCTCAGCGGTAAGGATCTGCAAGTCAAGGGACAGTTTGCACCCAACGGCAAGGCGGCAGTAGCGGCCACCACGCCGACTGTTTTCGAATACCAAGGCCGCGACCTAATTGCCTCGGCTGGCAAAGACGGACGGCTGTACTTGCATGATTCCCAAGCTTTGGAGTCACCCATTTCGCTCACCGCTCCGCTCACCGCCGGCGGGCGCGTCGGCGATGGCCTGGCGACCTGGGAAGACGCAAGCGGTGTACGTTGGGTGGCGGCGCCGGTCTGGGGCGCGGTGAACGCGGAACTGAAGGCAATGGCCAACGGCCCGGCGCCCAATGGAGCGATCGTCGCATTCCGCATCGAAGAACAGAATGGCAAGCCTACCCTTGTGCCGGCCTGGGTCTCGCGCGATCTGAAATCGCCGGTGGCCCCGGTGGTCACCAGCGGCGGTGTGTTTGCGCTCTCGACCACGGGCCGCGCCACTTTGTTCGCGCTGGAGGCTGGCTCGGGCAAGGAGATTTGGAGCTCGGGCAATCAAGTGAGTGCGCCCGGCAGTCTGACGGGGCTGACCTTGGCCAACGGTCGCGTCTTCTTCACCACCACCGACAACACGCTCTACGGCTTCGGAATTTTCTTGGAGATTTAAGCGACAATGGCACGATGCCATTTCGAATCCTCGGCTTTATTTTTTTTGTGTCCCTAATATCGTGGGGGCAAGATTTGTTCGATGCGATCCGCAGCAATGACCTTGCGGCCGTTCGCGCGGCCAAGGGAGAGGCATTGAACGCGCCCGCCCGTCTCGGTATGACTCCGCTGATGTACGCCGCCGCTTTTGGCAGCGTCGACGCCGTCAAGGTTCTACTCGACGCTGGGGCCGACCCCAAGCTTCAAGACCCTCGCGGTGGGACGGCGCTGCACTATGGTGCCTGGGACGTCGAACGCGTCCGCTTGCTTGTTGCCAAGGGTGCGGACGTGAACGCGGCGTCCAAGGCTGGGCGCACGCCCATCCTAACAGCCGCAGGCTCGCCGAGCGGTGGGCGGTCGATGCAGTTTTTACTGGAACATGGCGCTGACCCAAAGGCGCGCGATCGCGCGGGCTTCAATCTGTTGATGCCCGCCGCCGCCGTTGACGCCGGTCTTGTCACGATGCTGATGGACAAGGGGCTCGACCTCAAACTCAGTACCGACGAAGGTGGCTTCACGCCGTTGCATGTCGCTGCGGGCGCGGGCAACCTTGCGTCCGCCAGGTTGCTGCTGTCCAAAGGGGCTAATCCAAACGCGGCGAACACCTTTGCGGGGAAAGTAAAGTTCGGGGACATTCAGCTCAAGGGCATGACGCCGTTGATGTTGGCCAGCACTCTGGGGACCCCCGAGATGGTGAATACGCTGGTGGACGGGGGCGCGAACGTAAACGCCCAGGATGTGCGTGGGATGACGCCGCTGATGTACGCGCTCTCCACCGAGAACCAGAACGTGCCGACCGCCAAGGCATTGATCGCTCGGGGGGCGAAGCTCGAAATCAAGTCGACGACTGGCGAAACGGTTGCGGACTGGGTGCATAAGTTCAATCGGCCCGACTCGAAAGCATTAGTTGCCAGGGCACCGCGCGGCACGGTTGAGAATATCGATGCGGGCAAGGCGGCCCCGGCAGCGACGCCACTCGAAGCCAACACACGCGCCGTGGCGCTCTTGCAACGCACCAGCACCGAATTCTTTAACCAGGTCGGTTGTCCGGCTTGTCACCACACCGTGGTTGCGTTGATGGCGGTTGCGGCGGCCCGCGCGGCGAAGGTGCCTGTTGACGAGACGAACGCGAACCAGATGCTGCGCGCAGCCGTTGCGTCCTCGGCGCCGATCGCGCCTGGCGTCCTGCAGGGCTTGGAGCCGGGGGGCACAACCGATACCGCGATGTTCACGCTTGCGGGACTGGCCGCAGCCCGTCATCCGGCGGACTCGACAACCGACAGCCTGGTTCACTACCTCGCGATTGCCCAGTTTCCGAACGGATCCTGGTCTGCGGGTGGGGGAGTCTCTCGCGCTCCGATGGAGGAGACCGTCACCGGCCAGACGGCAATGGCGGTGCGTGCATTGCAGGCCTATAACCTGCCGGCGCGAGCGGCTGAGTTCGACGAACGAATCGCCAAGGCTCGCCAGTATTTGTTGGCTGTTCGATCCAAGACAGCCTATGAAGAGGCCGAGAAGTTGCTGGGCCTGAAGTTGGCCGGGGCAACGGTCGCCGAAGTGGAAAGCACGGCCAAGAGTTTATTGAAAATGCAGCACGCGGACGGCGGCTTCTCGCAAAACCCAAGCTTGCCAAGCGACGCCTACGCCACCGGCATTGCGCTCTGGGCGTTGTCGGAAGCTGGCGTCAAGCCCGACACGCGGGTCTATCAGCGCGGTGTCCGTTATCTGGTGCAGACACAGAGGGCCGACGGATCCTGGCACGTCGCAAGCCGCTCGCCCAAATTTCAGCCTTACTTTGAGAGCGGCTTCCCTTATGGGCACGATCAATGGATTTCGTCGGCTGCCACGGCCTACGCGTCGATCGCGCTGTCGGCGCGCTAAGGTTTCAGCACTAGCACGCCCCAGGGCGAGCCGGTGAGTTTGATCTTCTTGGTCACGGTCTTGGTGGCGATATCGACGACCGACAAGTCGTTGGAGGGACCGTTGGCGGTGAA
Source organism: Bryobacter sp. (assembly GCA_025356215.1). Lineage (GTDB taxonomy): Bacteria > Acidobacteriota > Terriglobia > Bryobacterales > Bryobacteraceae > Bryobacter. The sequence goes on from JANXUM010000402.1 coordinate 7,105, forward strand.
AACGGTTTGACCGTCGGGGGATTGGCCCAGGCCCCAGGGGCGTTGGCCGACTTCAATCATCGCCTCGACCTTGCGCGTGGCCGTGTCAAGAATCGCCAGTTGCTTGCCGCGTCCGGTGCTGACGTAGAGCCTCTTCGAGTCGGGCGAGAGCAACAGCCCCATCGGCTTGATGACGCCGGGCTTGCCCAGCTCAACTGTCGCCGCGATCTCGTGCTTCACCGCGTCGATCAATGCCACGGTGCCGTCGTTCTCCGCGTTCACCCAGGCTGTGGCGCTGTCGGGCATGAAGGCGATGGAGCGGGGGCGGCGGCCCACCTTGATCGTATTGGTTACCTTGCGCGCGGTCGTGTCGATAACGGCCACGGTGCCCGCGCCCTCCGACGTCACCCAAACCTGCTTGCCGTCGGGACTCATCTTGACGCCTTCCGGTTCTTCGCCCGTCTCAAAAGAGGCCAGCACTTTCTCAGTGGCCAGATCGAGTACCGAAGCCCCGCCCGCGTCCTCGTTCGACACATAGAGCAGCTTGCCGTCCTGGCTGATATCGAAATTCTCCGGGTCCGACCCACTCTTAATGACACGCAGCAGCTTGTTCTGTTGCACATCAAAGACCCCGATGCCGTCGGCGTTCTTATCCGGCGGAGGCAGCGTGCTTTCGTCCACGCCCGGCCCGCCGATGGGCGAACCGCTGAGCGCGACGTAGATCAGCTTGCGGTCTGGGCTGGCGACGATGCCGCGCGGACGCTTTCCGAGCGGGATGGTGGCGATCACTTCCATCTTGGCCGAATCGATGATGCTGAGATCACCGGACACTTCATTTGTCACGTAGACACGGTAGGCGGCGGCGCCTTCCTGTTTGGAGCAGCCGCCAAAAAACAGGCAGGCCAGCGCCAGCGCGATCGTCGATCGAATCATTTCACTCTCCCTTGTACTTGAAGCTCAGCTTGATCTTGGAGGCCGGCGCGAGCGTAATCGCTTGTTCTTGCCAGCCGAGTTTTTCCTGCCATGCCGCCACCGTGTAAGTGCCGGGCGGAATGTTGGCGATGGCGAAAGCGCCGTCACTGCCGCTCACGGCGAAGTATGGATGGTCCACAACGGCGATGGAGGCGCGCATCCATTTGTGGATGTTGCATTTGACGGGGATGACCAACTCGGCCCTGGCGAACTTGCGCGAGATCGCTTCGTCGCCCGGCCCCTGGCTATGGTTCCACTCGCGATTGACTTCGGCCATCGGATGGATATTGTGCGTCACGGGGTCGGCGTTGGTGACGCGGAGGGGTTGCGCTGTTTGCAGCCCAATCGTTCGCGGACCAAACCAGCAGCCCTGCTGATTGATCGTGGCCGGCGCTGAGATTGGTTCAAAGCTCTTTCCCTCAAGGCCTTTTTTCAGATAAACAAAGACGTTGGGGAGGGTGCCGTTGGCGTTGACGGCGAGGCTTTCGTCCAGCTTGGGCGCGGCTGCCTGCATCTTGGCGCAATCCTGATCCTGGCTCATGTCGATTGGCGCGGTTTGGGGGCGCTTACCGCTGAACTCGATGATGCCGGAGATCCCGGCGGCCGTTGCCGCGTCCACTTTAAAGAAGGCGGGCTTGGGGGCGGGCGGCGGTTCGGGCTTGGTGCAACTTGCCGTCAGCAGAGAAAGAATCGCCAGAAGTCGGTACATGATGAGCGCTCCGACCAGTCTAATGCTTTGGGATGTCGCCATTGAGGGCTTCGAGAAACGCGACCAGATCGTCACGCTCTCCGCTGTTCAGGTTGAGAGGCTTGATCCGGTCGTCCAAATGCGAATTGGAGTTGCCGCCGCCGTTGTAGAAATCGACGACATCCTTGAGTGTCTTGAGGCTGCCGTCGTGCATGTAGGGGGCGGTGCGGGCCACGTTGCGCAGGATTGGAGTCTTGAAGGCGCCGCGGTCGGCGTCACGCTTGGTGACCTCGAAGCGGCCGGGATCCTTGGGTTCGCCGTCGCTATCAAGCCCGACGCCAAGGTTGTGAAATTGGCCGTCGGAGAAAAGCGCGTCTCCCCGTTGGATCGCGTGACAAGTGGAGCAGCGGCCTTTGTTTGGAGCGTCAAAGATCGCCAGACCGCGTTGGGCGGCGGGGCTGAGAGCGGTCTTATCGCCCCCGAATAGATAGCGGTCTACTGGCGAGTTGCCGCTCACCAGCGTGCTCTCATAGGCTGCAAGAGCCTTTCGGATCTTGTCAATGCCGATCGGGCCGGGACCGAAAGCGCGTTCCACTGCGGCGGCCAAGGCTGTATCCGCGCTTAGCTTTTTCACGCTTAGCTCGTGGCTTTGATTCATCTCGAGCGAGTTGGCCATCGGGCCGCCAGCCTGATCTTCTAGATCTTTGGCGCGACCGTCCCAGAATTGCAGACGGCCATAGACAGCGTTCAGCACGGTGGGCGCGTTGCGGCGGCCCTTTAGCCCATTGACCCCGATTGACAACTTCTTCCCGTCGGCAAAGCCGTGTTCCGGATCATGACAGGTGGCACAAGAAATACTATCGTCGGCGGAGAGGCGTTTGTCGAAAAACAAGGCCCGGCCCAGGGCAACCAGTTCGGGGCTGAAGCTCTGGCGCGGCGGCGGCAAGCCAAGCGGCGCGGAGGCCTCGGGCTTCGGTCCGGCGCACGAGGCCAGCAGGACGGCGGCGATGATTGCGCAACGAATCATGTTACTGACGTACGGCGGCCTTGGGCTTCCAGTCGCGCGCCAGGCGTTTCGCTTCGTTGATTTGCGCGGGCGTCATGTGCGCCGCTGCGGCGTCTCGGTACTCGGCGATCGATTCGGAATCGGCACCCGTAGTGTGTGCGGTGGAAAGCTCAAGCCACATGTAAGCCTGAACAAGATCGCGTTGCACGCCTTTGCCGAAGCGGTAGAGCAGCCCCAAGCTCGCCTGCGCGTAGGGGTCGCCTTGCTCTGCGGCCAAGCGATACCAGGCGCCCGCCTGCTCGTAGTCTTTCTTCAGGCCCCCTCGGCCCGCTTCGTAGTTCTTGCCAAGCGTGAACTGAGCGTCGGCGTCGCCCTTGGCCGCGCGCTCTCGTAGCGGAGGCCGGCCGGGAGGCGGGCCATCCTGAGCGGGAGCCATCGACATCGTAAAGACGAACAGGGTGATCAAGCGCATCGGGTCGAACTTGTTTTCATTATCTGATAGAGAATGAGAGTAGTGATGAAGTTCCTATTGATGCTGACGATGCTGCTACCTCCCGCAGCGGCGGACGAGAAGCCCAGGCTGCCCGAGGGCCCAGGCAAGGCCGCCACGGAAAAGATGTGCGGCACCTGCCACGGCGTGGGCATTTTTATCAATCGGCGGGAGAGCCGCGAAGGCTGGAACGGCATCATCGAAGACATGCTGCACCGCGGCATGAAGGGCGAGGATGAGGAGCTTGGCGAAGTGTCGGACTACCTCGCGCAGTTTCTTTCCAAATCCGCTCCGGGCGCCAAAGTGAATATGAATGTGGGCAGCGCCAAGGCGATTGTGAGTGCGATCGGTATCTCTGAGGCGCAAGCTGCGGCAATCGTCAAATATCGCGCGGAGAACGGAAAGTTCAAGTCGCTCGACGACCTGCTCAAAGTGCCTGGAATCGATGGGGCGGCCATCGAGTCCCAAAAGGCCAAGCTCGATTTCTAAGCTGGCTTCAGTGCCACCGCCAGTACCGTTTCAAAATACGGAGCGGCTTCTTCGCGATGAACCACCGATAGCTCCACGCCCCGGAAGCGCGCCTTCTTTAGCATTTCTGCCAATTCCACCTGCGCAAAGCCCAACCACACGTCGGCGTAGAGTTCGCGCGCTTCTTCGTAGCCGTGGCGATTGAGATCGAGGATCATCAGCTTGCCGCCAGGCTTCAGAATCCGGTAGGCATCTTTCAACGCGGCCAACGGATGCAACGCGTGATGCAAGCTCTGGCTGAACACCGCTAAATCAACGCTGGCTTCTTCGATCGGCAGTTCTTCCAAATCGCCCAGCCGGAACTCGAGATTCCTCACGCCCGCCTTGGCCGCCGCCTCGCGCCCATAAGCGATCATCTGCTCGGAATTGTCCACGGCGATTACCCGCTCGGCCCGCTGCGCCAGCAATAACGACAACGTGCCCTCGCCCGCGCCGATATCGGCAATGCGCATTGGCGGCAACAGCTTCAGCGCCATCTCGGCTAGCGCCTGCCAGGAGCGTCCTGGCACATAGTCGCGGCCAAATCGGCCGGCAAGCTCATCGAAATAGGCGCGAATGCGGTCTTTGCGTTTTTTGAGTACCAGGCGTAGACCCGTGTCATCACTGGCCGCCTCGGGCAGTTCGGCACCGGCTTGCTCCAGCACCTGCGTGACTGTTTTGTCGCCCGTATACCGGTAGAGATGCTTCTGCCCGCTCTTGCGCAAATCCACCAGTCCGGCTTGTTTCAACTGCGCCAGCGCCATGGAAATGCGGCTCTGCCCCATCCCCAAAACCTCTTGCAACTCCGCCACGCTCAACTCCTCGCTTGCCAACAAACGAAGCAGGCGCAGCCGCGATTCGTCGCCGAGCAGTTTTAGAGATTTCAAGAGAGAGGTCATGGACACCCGAGTGTATCAATAAATCATGATGAGCACAAAACTTGTGATATGCTTTGGTCATGTCTGCTACCGCAACCAACATCGCGACTGAATACAAAGTCGCCGACCTGGGACTCGCCGAATTCGGCCGTAAAGAAATCGCCATCGCCGAACACGAAATGCCCGGCTTGATGGCCATCCGCCACAAGTACGCCACCGGCAAGCCGTTGGCTGGCGTCCGTATCACCGGTTCGCTCCACATGACCATCCAGACCGCCGTCCTGATTGAGACGATGGTCGACCTCGGCGCCGACGTGCGCTGGGCAAGCTGCAACATATTCTCGACCCAGGACCACGCCGCCGCCGCCATTGCCGCCGCCGGTGTACCGGTGTTCGCCTGGAAGGGCGAGACGCTCGAAGAATATTGGGACTGCACGCTGAAAGCGGTTGCCCATCCCGGTGGCAAAGGCCCCCAAATGGTGATCGACGACGGCGGCGACGTAACGTTGCTCATCCACAAGGGCTACGAGCTTGAGAATGGATCCGATTGGGTCAACACTCCTTCGGGCTCGCACGAAGAACAGGTCATCAAGGACCTGCTGAAGAAGGTCGTCGGCGAGACCCCGCAGCGCTGGCACAATGTCGTCGCGGATTGGCGCGGCGTCTCCGAAGAGACCACGACGGGCGTCCATCGTCTGTACAAGATGCAGGAACTCGGCCAGTTGCTGGTT
>JANXUM010000427.1 GCA_025356215.1 Bryobacter sp.
CTTCTATCTCGTCAGCGGCTCCAATATGTCCGGCAAGAGCACCCTCCTGCGCTCCATCGGCGTCAACGCCGCCCTCGCCCTGGCGGGCGCGCCAGTCCGCGCCCGCTCGCTCCTGCTGTCGCCGCTAACCGTCTGCGCCTCTCTCTCTGTCGTGGATTCCCTGGCCGAAGGTAAGTCCCGCTTCATGGCCGAGATGGACAAACTCCGCCAAATTCTCGATCTCAGTTCCTCTCGCCCTCCGGTCCTCTTCCTGATCGATGAAATCTTCTCCGGCACCAACTCGCGCGACCGCCGCGTCGCCGCAGAAGCCGTCGTCCGCACTCTCATCGCCAATGGCGCTCTGGGCGCTCTCTCCACCCACGATCTCGCCCTCGCCGAAATCGCCGAAATCCCCGCCTTCCACGGTGCCAACGTCCACATCGGCTCACGCGGCAATGGCGATCCGCTCGACTTCGACTACATCCTCAAGCCCGGCGTCTCGGATGAAACCAATGCCCTCGCCATCGCCCGTCTGGCCGGCGTCCCCGTCTGATCCGGATGCGCGTAATCAGCCGCGCTGGTGCAAATCCACCAGTCCCACCCTCCCACTACTTCAATGCTTTCAATGCTTTAGCTTTGGCCCACAATTTGCTTCCTTAAGGGCATGAAGTTCAAACAAGTCCTCCTCGCGACTAGCTTCGCCTCTTCTCTCGCCCTCGCACAACAGCCAGACTCGACTGGCTTCAAGCGAATGAGCGACTTCAACGATGGCCAAGCCGCACCCCAGGCCGCACCCCAAGCCGAGGTGCGTCGGCCCCAGGCCCCCGCCCTAACCCCCAGTATCCTAACGGTTCCCCGCGGCACCTACTTCACCATCCGCACTACCCAAGTGCTGTCTTCCAACCAAAACCGTCCTGGCGACGAATTCACTGCTAACCTCGTCAAGCCAATCATCGTCAACGGCGTCATCGTCGCCGACCGCGGCCAAATCGTCGCCGGTCGCGTCGTGGAGGCCGTCAAAGCGGGAATGATCAAGGGCCAATCCAAACTCGCAATTACCCTCACCGAGATCACTCTCGCCGACGGCACCCAAATCCCGATCCACTCTCAACTCACCGGCTTCAGCGGCGGCACCTCCATCGGTCGTGACGCCACCGCCGTTGCCGCCCCCGCCGCCCTTGGTGCCGCCATCGGTGGTGCCGCCAGGGGTGGTGCCGCCGCCGGAATCGGCGCAGCCGCCGGTGCCGGTGCGGGCCTCATCGGTGTCCTGCTCACTCGCGGTAACCAGACGGTCATCTACCCGGAAAGCGTCCTCACCTTCCGTGTGGAAGACCCGATCGAAGTCGCCACAGACCGCGCCCCCCAAGCCTTCCGCACGGTCGGCCACAGCGACTACAGCCAACCGACAGACCAACCTCGCCCCACCTTCACCCAGCGCCCCCCCACATACTTCGCCCCCTCCTACGGCTACGGAGGCTACGGAGGATTCGGCGGCTTTTACGGCCCCCGTTACTTCTACGGCCCCCGCATCGCCTTCGGCTACGGCTACCGCAGCTACGGTCGCCGCCGCTAAGACAGCCCAACAACGGGGACGCTCCGCTCCGTCCCCGTTCCTTCCCCATCCACGGAACTTTCCCGCTCCTATCAGGCACCGTGACGATCAGCTTCCGCAAGGGCTCTCCCCACCGCCTGGCAAAACGCGAAACTTTGCCCCGTGCCCCCGCTCCTCACGCTTCTCGTGGTGGGATATTGGCTAGTCCGCGTCGGCTTCGGGGTCGCACCCTCCAAACTTCAATTCCGTACTTGACAATTACGACGCCTTACATCACCATTTGGTTATGCTCACAAGTGGCGTTACACCAACGCCTGCCAATCTCGACGCCACCTTCGCCGCCCTCGCCGACCCCACCCGCCGCGCCATCCTCGCCCGCCTCGCCTCCGGCGACGCCTCCGTCACAGAACTCGCCGCCCCCTTCGCCATGTCCCAGCCCGCCATCTCCAAGCACCTCAAAGTCCTTGAGCGCGCCGGCCTCATCGTGCGCCAACGCGACGCCCAACGCCGCCCCCGCCGCCTCCGGGCCCAACCCCTCGCCGATGCCAGCCTCTGGCTCGAAACCTACCGCCAATTTTGGACCGCCTCATTCTCCCGTCTCGACGACCTCCTGGTCGCCCTCCAAACCCCAACACCCAACAAACAATAACGGAGCTCCCCATGTTCTATCCCGACACCTTCCAGATCGCGACTCCTACGGATCGCGAGATCGAAATCGTTCGCGATTTCGCCGCCCCGCGCCAACTCGTTTTCGACGCTTTCACTCAGCCCGAACTCGTCCGCCGCTGGCTCCTCGGCCCTCCCGGCTGGACTATGCCTGTCTGCGAAATCGACCTCCGCGTCGGCGGCGCATACCGCTACGTCTGGCACAAAGACGGCGTCCCCGACATGGGTATGGGCGGCCACTTCCGCCAAGTGGAATCGCCCGTCATCATCGTCGCCACAGAAAAGTTCGACGACTCCTGGTACCCGGGCGAAGCCCTCACCACCACAACTTTCACAGAGTCAAACGGCGTAACCAAAACCACCATCACCGTCCTTTATGAATCGAAACAAGCCCGCGACACCGCCCGCGCCTCCGGCATGGAGCACGGCATGGCCGCCGGCTACAACCGTCTCGAACAACTCCTCAGCGACACCCTCGCCACTCCCCAAATCATCCAAATCCCCGCCCAACTCGCCGCCATCATCCATCTCACGATTCCCAGAAACCAGATCCAATCCGTCATGGGCCCGGGCATCGGCGAAATCATGACCGCCATCAAGTCGCAATCCATCGTCAAAACCGGCCCCTGGTTCACCCATCATCGGACGATGCAACCCGGCAGCTTCGATTTCGAGATCTGCGTGCCCATTGCCACCCCCATCGTTGCGGTAGGTCGCGTCGTCTCCCAGCAATTCCCAGCGCTCAAAGCCGCCCGCACCTTCCACAACGGCTCCTACGAAGGCCTCGCCGCCGCTTGGGGAGACTTCGGCCAATGGCTCAACGCGAATGGCCTCACTCCCGCTCCCGATCTCTACGAGTGCTACCTCACTGGCCCGGACTCCGCCCCCAACCCCGCCGCCTGGCGCACTCAACTTACCCGCCCACTCCTCGACCAGTAAAAAAAGCCGGACCCTGGGGCCCCCCCCGTGTCCGGCTCATTCCGTCTTTCACTGCAAGTTTTTAGAAGTAGAACTTGGCTCCCAATACAACTCGCCTCCCATCGAGTGACGACGTGTACTGACCAAAAGTGCCGGACACCTGACGCCCCGCCGCATCAAAACGCGCGGTGGTGTCAAGACCCGAAAAATTAGTGTGATTCAACAGATTGTAGAACTCAAACCGCAATTGCAATCGGCGTTGATCGCTCTTGCCGATCGGTATATTCTTCAACACCGTTAAGTCCCACACTTCCAGCCCGGGCCCGCGCACCACATCCTTGGGTGCGTTCCCGATACCGAATGTTTCCTTCGTCGGCGGCGCAAATGCGCTCGTATCAAAAGCGCGTAACTCCGTCCGCTCGCTCTTCGGCAAAATTGGATTGCTCAGCACATTGATGCGGCTGTCCAGTCCTGCCCCGGACGCGCCCACCAGGTCGGCGCCGCTCACCAATGAGTAACCGATGCCCAGTGGTGCCCCGCTCGTGAACGATGTAAGTCCAGACAACTGCCAGTTATCAAAGATACTCTTCACAATCACGTTCCCTCCAGCCAATTTCGACAATTTCGGTATGTCGTAGATGTAATTGACAATCAAATTGTGCGTGCGGTCAAAACTCGCCTTCCCGTAATTCCGCATCCGGTAATTCAAATACGGATTCACCGCGTCACCATTGCCGTTCACGATTGTCAGCGCCTTGGACCAAGTATGAGAGAAGCCAAATTGCAGTCCCTTGCTGAAACGCTTGTTGATCTGCGTTTGCAGCGAGTGATAATTCGACGTGCCGGCCAGCTCAATGTACTGGATGTCAGCATAACCGGGAAGCGGGCGTAGGAAGTTATCCGGCAGCGGGCTACCTGTCGTCGAGTCAATACTGCTCGGCAAAAACCGCGTGCCGTAAGGCAGCGCGTTCAAACTGCGGCGCTGCATCAGGAATCGCCCGACGTTGCCCACATAGGCCACATCCAACACCACTCCATAACCGACATTCTGCTGAACGCCAAAGCTCCAGTTATAAACCGTCGGCGGCCGGAAGTCCCGCTGAATCGACGTCACTCCCGGAGGGCTGATCCGAAACGGGCTGCGCAGCAAATCGGCAATCGTCGTGTTCACCGCCGTCCGCGTAATCGTATTCGGAGGCAACTCCCGATGGATCAACACTTGGTCGTCGTTGAACCTGTCATAGAACACGCCAACGCCTCCGCGTACCGCCGTCTTCGAATTTCCAAAAACGTCATAGGCAAAACCCAAGCGCGGCGCCACTTGAATCGGCGGGCGGTTCTGGATCGATTCGTTGTATACCGTCATTCCCTGGAATGGAGCAACTCCATCGGCAAACTGTCCGATCGAGGCCGGCGACACTTCTGCCCCCGTCACCGGGTCCCGCCCCACCCGCGCCCCGGCCGCGTTGCGGAACGGCTGAATCAAAGCCGGCTGCTTCGTCCTGTCGTATCCTGCTAAGTCGAACGCTGCAAGCTGGTCGCCCGCGCTCGATGTCGGCTGAATGAGGTAGAACCGTACTCCCGCGTCGATCGTAAACCGCCGCGTCACTTTCCAGGTGTCCTGCGCAAACCATTCGATATTGAAGTACCGCGCATGGCCGTCCGGCTTGTTATTCGCTTCCGTATAACTCTGCACACTGCCCAGCAATGCGTTCGAGTAAGCAAAATTCGTGTCAAACGGATTATTCACGTCCCGATTGAAGTTGAATGTCCCGTTGAAAGCCGATCCGCGAGCTGCGTTTCGTGTCGTCTTCTCAACATACACGCCAACCTTGATGTTGTGCTGGTTCCAGATTTTCGATAGGTTATCCGACCAGTTCCAGATATTGTTCGTCCCAAAGAAAGGGAACCGCTGCTCGATGTTCAACACCCCGGCGTTCGGCACACCGCCAAAATTCGCCTGTGGAATCAGGTTGCGCGCGTTGGCCGACGGAAAAAACTGCGGAAGGTTCGGCGTCACTTTCGCCCGATTGTTCCGGTCTAGCCCCTCCTGCGTAAGCGGGTCCACTGTCTGCTTGGCGCGATTGATCCCAAACGTAAATTCGTTCACCAGCGTGGGTGAAAATGTATGGATCAACGTTGCCACAGATCCAACCGACCGAATCTGGTAATTGATGGGTAGCTGCGCCCAAGACGAAGAAGCCAAGACAAAGTCGAAGTCTCCCTTGTAAGCTTCGTAGTCCTGAATGCCGCGCCAGTAGAACTGCGTCTTCGGTCCCAGATTGTAATCAATGCGCAAAACCGAATCACGTCTCGGCTGAGTGATCGGCGCCTGAATGAGCGCGTTGAAGTTAAACGTCGGATCCACCGCGTTCGGCGTCGGGAAAATATTCAACAGCGCTTGGCCATTGCGATCAATCCGGTTGCTCGGCACAATATTGCCCGGGAACGGCACTCGGTTGTTGAGCGGGTCCCAAATGGGAATCAACGTCTTGTTTGTATCGAAGGTCTGCGAGAAATCGCCATTGCGCTGCAGCGCCGACGGAAAGGTCCGCCGCTGCAGTGAGGAAGGATATTTACGAGGCAGAAACTCCTGACTCCAAAAGAAGAACAACTTGTCTTTGTTCTTATTCAACTTACCCATCGGAACCGGCCCGCCCAGAAAGTAACCGGGGTAATTAAACCGGTACTGCGGTCGCTTCAACCCGTCGCGATTGCGGAAAAACTCGTTCGCGTTCAGCGCCTCGTTGCGAACAAAGTAATAGGCCCCGCCATGATACTCGCGGGTCCCCGACTTGATTACCGTGTTGATCGTTCCCCCCGAAGATCGTCCATACTCCGCCTGATAGTTGGTCAACAGCACTTTCACTTCAGCCACCGCGTCCACGCTGGGCGCAAGATAAGGTCCACCCATCGATCCCGTGTCGAGCGACGAAATGCCGTCCAAGGTCAGATTGATCGTCCCTTGACGGTTCCCGTTGATCGTAATGCCGCCCAGATTATTCCAACCCGGTGCGTTGCGATTTGCCGTGTCGATCACGCCAGGCAACAACTTCACCAGCCCCAAATAATCCCGGCCTTTCAACGGCACATTCTGGGTCTGTTCGAGCGAAATCAGCCCACTCCGTTCGGACGACTGCGTCTGCAATCGCGCCGTCTCCGCGCTAACCTGCACCGTCTGCGAGATCTCGCCCAGTTGCAAATCAATTCGCTTGATCGCCACGCGTTCCGTCGCACTCACAACGATGTCCGTCTGTTCGTACTTTTTAAAGCCTTTGGCCGCGATCGTCAGCCTGTATGTGGACGGAAGCAGTTGTGTAAAAACAAAGTCCCCATTGGTCTCGGACCTAACGCTGCGGTTCTGCCCCGTGCCCACATTGTTGAGAATAATTTCAGCGCCTGGAACCGCGCTGCCGGATTGGTCGGCCACCGATCCTGATACGGATCCGGTCAACCCCTGTCCGTAGAGTGTGATGGAAGTCGATATCGCGGCTAGCGCCGCAATTCGGGTAATTCGTGTCAGCATGGACCCTGCCCCCTTTTGGTTCACTGTCTTGGAGTCCCCCGTACAGCCAAACGAAGACTCAATGGAGAAACTCTATCAAAAAACAGCGCGACGAGAATAACAAAGGAATGCCGATCATCGTCGCCTGTATCGATTTGAGTAACGCAACGGCCGCCTCCACCGCCGTCCGCCCCTCGGCGTCTTTTTTTTCGTTCAACGCGGGATGCCGTAAGAGTGCCTCTCTGACTCGATCGGCGTCGCACACCCGCGCCGCTACGTGCAATTCCCCCGCGTGCGCAAATCCATTCAGCGTAACTGCGGCCAAGAGCATCCGCGTTCTAGCAAGCAACCGAAACTCTGTGTTGGGAACTTGTCTGAATCGGATTGCGTCCAAAAGCTCGTGTTACCCCTCTTTCTGACCTGTTTCTTGCTCATTCTTGCAATTCCCGCGGCTTTCGCTTGCTCTTGCTTTCCTTCCTCGGGGTGCCCGCAATTGGGCGCTGCCGGGGGGCCCGTTTTTCTCGGCACCGTAATACAGGTAACAGACCGGCAATCCATTCCAGAAGCCGCTCACCTCAGCAGTCGAAAGGCGCAGATTCGCGTGAATGAGTTATTCGGAGGTCTCGATCCAAACGTGTCGGAGATTGACGTGTGGACGGGTACGGGAGGAGGGGATTGCGGCGTCCCCTTCAAACCCGGCGAAACGTATCTCGTCTCGGCATACGTTTCGAACGACGGATTGCTTCATGCAAGTATCTGCGGATCTACACGCGGGATTGATGAGATCGGTGCCGCGCTTCGAGTCTTGCGAAATGGCCGTGACGGCCGCAAGCTGCCGTCTCTTGTCGGCCAAATTGCGCAAAGCGATCGTAATTTCGACGGTCTATCCGGCACCAATCCCCCCAAGCCGCTACCGAACGCCTTGGTCCGCGTCAAATCGGAACAGGGAGCGTTTGAAACACAAGCTGACAGTGAAGGGCTGTATGCTTTTTACGGTCTGCCCAAAGGGCGCTATGAATTTACGCCGGATCTACCTCCGGGCACAACTCTGTCTTGGTACATCGGCAGCGATAGTACACTTCCGCCTGTTGAACTTTCAGGAAGCGGCTGTCAGGAGCGCAATATCCAAGTCTTCGCCGCTGGCTCAATTCAAGGCAGGGTTCTCGATGCGTCCAACAGCTTCCTGCCGGATGCCTTGGTGTACATCGTTCCAGTTGCGGAAAAGGTACTGCAGAACAGGCAGCGGCTCTATTCGGCTAGCCAGAGCAAAGAGGGCTTTTTCAAGTTCGTCCACATCCCTCCCGGCGAGTATTTAGTCCTCGTAAATCCCGACGATTCGCGGACCCCCGAATTCCCATTTCAGAGAACCTTTCATCCGGGCGTGCAGGATCGCGATGCGGCCACGTTGGTCACCCTTCGCGCTGGCGAGCGGATCGAGGGTGTTGACATCCGCTTGCAGCCGCAATTCGCGCTTCGCCGACTGGGCGTTCGTGTCGTCTGGGCGGATGGCCGATCCATTGATCAATTCGTCTACGTCGTTGCCAAGGGGACCGATAATTCGGAATTGACGTCAACCGCGAGCACGGACAAAGGCGTAAGCGTCGGCGAGCTCAAGATCTTCCCAACCGAGCAGTACGAAGTCCAAGCCAAATTGACATGCCGCTATTCAGATGAGCGGAGCGAGGGCCCAGGCGCAACCCTTCAGTCGACCGTGTTAGGCCTCAAACCCGGCGATGACCGGACGGAAATCACCCTGACAATTCCCGCAACGTCGTGTCCCGTCGTCCCCGGTAAAACATCGATAAACAATTAAAATCTGCTTTGGCCCCCGCCCACCAATCGTTTCCAATCCAACCGGGTGCGTTGAAAATTCAGAATCAACCCCACACCCAGCCCTGACGCTCTCAAATAGTTGAGGCACTGAGCGAGATGATCGGGACCAATCCGCTCAACGCACTTGAGCTCAACGACAACAGCCCGACCGACGACCAAATCAGCGACATACTCCCCAACCAACCTACCCTTAAAGTGAACAGGAAAGCGAACCTGTTGTTCCACGGCGATCCCGTGCTCAGTCAATTCGACCGCGAGAGCCCTTTCATAAACTTTTTTGAGGAACCCACCCCCAAGCCCATTAGCAACTTCCATGGCCGCCCCAAGAATAACCCCGGTCAAATCGGGCAAAACAAGTTTCTCAATCGCCATACGAAACAAGTGCAATACCCAAACGACTCCTCTCAAAAAAATCATCCGTGTTGATCCGTGTGAATCCGTGGCCCAAAAAATCTTCTTCACATCCCGAGAAAATATTTTATCTCCAACGCATTCAACAACTTACATACACTCCCCAGCCCCCGCCCCCCGACCCCATGCTGTAAGATCTAAGTCGAGCAGGCCGCCGCGCCCGCTCACCAAAGCCCGAGCCGCCCCGCTCGGGCTTTTTCATTTCTCAAAGGAACAAACCCAAGCCATGTCTTCAGCCGCCCAAGTCCGCGCCAACCGCGCCAACGCTCAATTCTCCACCGGCCCCCGCACTCAAGAAGGCCAACAGCAATCCAAGTCCAACGCCGTCTCCCAC
>JANXUM010000020.1 GCA_025356215.1 Bryobacter sp.
GCTTCAACGTCGTTACAAATCCGGTGCCTAAGAACCCCGGTCGGCCCGATCGCAAGTACTTTGTTGGCCTTCCCATTCCGGCTGCTGCCGCCTTCATCGCCAGCATCATCTACGCCGCTAACAGCGCGCCGATCGAAAACTGGATTCTCGCCCTGGTTTGGTTGGGTTTGCTCGCGCTGGTTAGTTTCCTGATGGTCAGCACTTGGCGCTACCGCAGCTTTAAAGACTTGAACCTGGCCAAGCCGCGCTCGCCGCTCAGCATCATCTTCGTGAGCAGTCTGATCTTCATGATGTTGTATTACTCGCAACCGGTGCTCTTCGCCATGTGCTTCACCTACACGGCCAGCGGCATCGTCGTGCGCATCGCGGGGCTATTGCGGCGCCGCCCTGCGGTCGAGATCGCGCCCGCCCTCCCGGAGAACCCTTCCATTGGCTAAACCGTTAATCGCACTCGTCGGAGGCCAGACGCTGCTGGGCCGCGAAATCTCCGAAATCGGCAAGGACTTCGATGTCCGCGCCATGGACACCACTGATGACGAAGGGAAGACGCTTATCCGCGATTCTGACGATCTGGCGCTGATGTCCCCGGTCGACATGGAGGTGGTGGCCGCCGCCAGCATCGTGATGCTGGCCGGAGATCTGGCTTCCACCGCCAAGGTGCGCAAGATGCGCAACGCCAACCTGATTGATTTAACTGGCGCGCTTGAGGCCGATCCGAAGTTCCGCCTGCGCGCTCCGCTTGCCGAGACGCCGGGCGTTGAGCCAGCCGGCGTTCAAGTGATCGCGCACCCCGCCTCAACGATGCTCGCGCTTTTCCTGCGTGGGCTGCATGCCGTGGCGCCCATCGCCCGCAGCGTTGCCAACGTCTTCCATCCGGCCAGCGAATTCGGCAGTGCCGCCCTCACCGAGCTACAGGTACAGACCACCGGGCTGCTGACTTTTCAGAAGATTCCCAAGAAGCGGTTTGACGCGCAATCGGCCTTTGCCATGCTGGCGCGCCTGGGCGAAGACTCCCCGCACAAGCTGGAAAAGGTCGAACTGCGCATTGAACGCAATCTGGCGACGCTGCTGGCCGGCACCGTGCCGCTGCCATCTCTGCGTGTGTCGCAGGCCCCGGTTTTTCATGGCTTGAGCGCCTCTGTCTGGATCGAATTCGAGGCCGCCCCCGACCTTAAGCGTCTGATGAAAACTCTCACCGCCGCGGGAATCGATGTCCACGGCAAGGATCTCGATCCGCCCAACAATGTCCAGGCGGCCGGGCAGAACGGGATCGCCGTTGGCGCCATTGAGATCGACCGCAACTCGCCCAACGCTGCCTGGTTCTGGCTGGCCGCAGACAATAACCGTCTCACGGCGCAAAATGCGATTCTGGTGGCTAAGGAGTTGGTGAAGCGATGAAGCGTCGTAAACTGCTGGTGTCGGGACTCGGCTGTTTAGCCGGGGCTTCGTGTGGGTATCATGTCGCCGGCAAGGCTGACCTTGTGCCCAAGGATGTCGTTACCATTGGCATCCCGCCCTTCCGCAATTCCTCGACGCGCTATCGCCTCACCGAGCGCATTCCGATTGCGATCACCCGCGAGTTTCTGGCACGCACCAAATACCAGATTTTGCCCGACCCAACCGGCGCTGACGCCATTCTGGACGGGGCGATCAACAACGTTGTAGCCTTCCCCACGGTATATGACCCCAACACCGGCCGCGCGGCGGGCGTGCAGGTGCAGGCGGTTTTGGCGATCACCTTCAAGCACACCAAGACCGGTAAAACGATTTATTCCAACCCGGCCATGGACTTCCGCCAGCGCTACGAGATCTCATCAGACCCCTTGGCGTACTTTGACGAATCGACCAGCGCCTTCGATCGGCTCAGCCGCGACGTGGCGTCGACGGTTGTGACGGCCATTCTCGAAAACTTCTAACGATGACCGCCGAACAGTTCATCACTGGCCTCGCCAAGCAAGGCCCGCCTGCCGTTTGTCTGTTTCTGGGCCCTGACGGCTACATGAGAGGCTTGTGCAAAGATGCTCTGCTGGCCGTTGTGCTGCCTACCGAGGAGAGCCGCGAGAGTGGCTGGAGCCGCTGGGATCTGACCGAGGTGTCTCTTGCCCAGGTGCTGGACGACGCGGCGTCCATGTCGCTGTTCGCCTCGCGCCGCATCATTTGGGTGGCGGGGGCCGAGGCCGTCGTCCCTAAAGGCCGCGCCAAACAAGATGAGGATGCGGGCGGCGTCAAAGAGTTGAGCGCATACCTGAGCCGCCCCACGCCCGACACCACAATCGTCTTCGATTGCTCCCGCTACGACCTGGACGGCGAGGACAAGACCAAGGTGGAGAATCTGCGCAAGTTCTTTACGGCCGTTAAGGTCCAAGTGGAGTTTCCCCGCTTTACGCCCGACGCCGCGCGCCGCCTGGTGCTCGACTTGGCCAAAGAGAAGAAGGTCCTCATCGGTGCCCCTGAAGTTGAGTTGCTGGTGGAGGCTACCGGGGCCGAGGCGTCGCGAATCCATCAGGAGATCGAAAAGATGGCGCTCTATGCCAAGCCGGGCGAGAGAATCACCGCCGAGACGATCACCGCGCTGGTGCCCAACGCGCGCGCGGCCAACATCTTCGCGTTGGTGAATTCAATCGGACGAGGCGATCGCGCCAAGAGCCTGGATATTCTCGATACGCTGATTCGGGAAGGTGAATACTTACCCGTTGCGCTGTCGTTTTTGTCGACTCAATTCCGGCTTGCGCTGGCCGCCCATGAGGCGCGAGTCAAAGGCTCCGCAGCAATCCAAGGACACTTTTCAAAATTGGGGACGCCAATGTGGCGGGCGCGAGCCGAGCAGGTGGAGCAGACGATGAGCGCGTTTGCTCCGGGCCGCCTGAAGAAAGCAATGCTGTTGGTATATGCCGCCGATCAGGCGTTAAGAGACGCGCGTCCTGATGACAAGACGGTGATGGAGGATTTCGTCTGGAAGGTTACGGCTAAAGAGGGAACTGTAAAAGAAGTTTGAGGCCTGCGGCAGTTAAGCTGCGAGGGCCTTCAAACGACGGCTCAGACGGCTCTTATAGCGGTCTGCGGAGTTCTTCTTGATCACGCCCCACTTTGCCCCACGATCGACGATCGAGAAC
The DNA here is from genome assembly GCA_025356215.1 of Bryobacter sp. GTDB lineage: Bacteria > Acidobacteriota > Terriglobia > Bryobacterales > Bryobacteraceae > Bryobacter. The sequence goes on from JANXUM010000020.1 coordinate 3,114, forward strand.
AGAGCAGGAAGGTGCTTGGTCGCCTCGGTGACGTTCTTGTCGGCCAAATGCTTACGCATGACCTTGATTGCGCCCTTGATGCGGCTCTTGCGTGCGCGATTGTTCGCGGTGCGCCGTTCGGTGATCCCGATGCGCTTGATGGATGTTACGGTATTCGCCATGTACTAAACCATCAACCAAGATAGCACGAGTGCCACCCGCCTCGCTATCATAGAATTTGGAAGCCACGTTACCCCCCCAGACGGACAAGCTCATCATTGCCGGCCGCGAGTTCAAATCGCGCCTGCTCATCGGTACCGGCAAGTATCGAAGCTTTGAGGAGATGCGATTGTGCCATGACGCCTCGGGTGCCGAAGTGGTCACGGTGGCGGTGCGCCGCGTCAACCTGACCGACAAGAGCAAAGAAAGCCTCCTCGACTTCATCGATCGAGATCGATACACGCTGCTGCCCAATACCGCCGCTTGTTACACCGCCGATGAGGCCATTCGTACAGCGCTCCTGGGCCGCGAGGTGGGCCTGTCGAACTGGGTCAAGCTTGAGGTGATTGGTGACCAGGCCACGCTCTACCCGGACGTCATCGGCCTGATCGAGGCGACGGCCGTACTGGTAAAAGAAGGCTTTGTTGTGTTGCCCTACACGAATGACGACTTGATCGTTGCGCGCAAGCTTGTGGACGCAGGTGCTGCCGCTGTGATGCCGATGGGAGCGCCGATCGGCTCTGGACTGGGCATCCAGAACATCGCCAATCTGCGGATCTTGCGCGAGATGATTACTGCCGTGCCGCTGATCGTTGACGCGGGCGTCGGTACGGCCAGCGACGCGGCGATCGCGATGGAGCTGGGCTATGACGGAGTGCTGCTGAATACGGCGGTTGCCGAGGCGGAGAGCGCCGTGAAAATGGCCGAGGCGATGAACTACGCGGTCAAGGCCGGCCGCTTGGCCTATCTCGCCGGTCGGATGCCTAAGCGCCTCTACGCGTCGGCCAGCAGCCCGCTATCCGGTGTGGTTCGTTAGCCCATTTCATTCCAACTGAAAAGCTGATAGAGTTCCCTGCAAGATCGTGACCGAGTGCGATCTTTAATCTCAGTTTTTTGATCGAGGGCACCTTGTTCGTAAGACTTCTCACCGCTATGCTTGCCTTGTCGCTCGCGGCTTTTGGCCAGATCGGCACCTCCACGATTACCGGGCGCGTCATTGATTCCACCGGGGCTGTTGTGCCCGGGGTTAAAGTCGCGATTGTCCAGAAGACCACAAATATCGCGCTCACGGCGCTGACCAATGGGGAAGGCATCTATCGTGTGCCATCCATGCAGCCCGGCGAGTACCGCGTCACCTTTGAACACTCGGGCTTCAAGAAGATCGTCAATGAGTCTGTCGAGATTCGCACCGGCGACACACTGGCGGTGGACGCGGCGATGCAAGTTGGGCAGACGACGGATTCGGTTGAGATCCAAAGCACAACGCCATTGCTGGAGACTGAGACTTCGTCGACGCGGACGGTGATGAGCGGCAAGGTTCTTTACGACCTGTCGCTTTATCAGCGCTACACAAACTCCACTCTGAGCCTTGTGCCCGGCATGACCAGTGGCGGTTATGCCTATGGCGGCGACTTGGGCTCTTATCACCTTGCCGGTCAGCGCAACGGTGCCATTGGCATGTTCGAAGACGGCGTCAACGCGACAGACCCGCAGGGCGGCACCAATGTCATCCGCCCGATGCAGAATTCGATCGCCGAGGTGAACGTCATCTCCACCGTCCCGCCCGCCGAATACGGCCACTCCGCCGGCGGCGTCATCAGTGTCGTCAAGAAGAGCGGCACCAATGAGCTGCACGGGATGGGCAGTTGGTACGGACGAACGCGCCGGATGGCGCATCGCCGCTACTTCGACCAGAAGCGCACCTCGGACGAATACCCCGGCAAGCCCAACGGCCTTTCCGCCTTCTTCATGGAGCCGGATGGCAACATCAACGGCCCGGTCTACATCCCCAAGCTTTACGACGGCAGAAACAAGACCTTCTTCTTCTTCGGTTACCAACGGCTGCACGAGAAAAAGTTCGCCCAAGTCTTTCAGAGCGTCCCGACGCTGGATATGCGGCAGGGCTTGTTCAATTTCGCCGGTGCTAACGCCATCTACGATCCTGCGACCACTCGTCAGAACGCCGACGGTACGTGGTCGCGCACCGCTTTCCCCGGTAACATCATTCCGTCCAACCGCATCGATCCGGTGGCGCGCAAGATTCTGGCCATCGATCCTTGGGTATCGCCCACCAGCGCCGGTACGCCTTCCAGCACGGGCCCAACCAATAACGTACTGGCTAACGAGTTTGCCCGCACCTTCTTCAATGACTTCAACCTCCGGCTTGACCACCAGATTTCGAGCGCATTTAAGATCAACGCCAGCTACACGCGCAACAACGTGAGTGGCTGGGGACGCCCAACGCGCTTCAAGGAGGATGCCGGCGTCTTTGACGCGGCCAATGGCAACTACTCGCCCAGCTTCCGTACAAATGGTTCCATCGGGTACACATGGATCATCTCGCCGACGCTGATTAACGACTCTCGCGCTGGCTATTTCCGGATCGAGAACAAGACCTCCGTGCCGTCGTTCGGTCAGAACTGGGCCTCGAAGTTAGGCATCCCGAATTCCGATCCTGCGCTGATGCCCGCTTTCAACGTCTACGGCCTGGACGGCGCGACGCCCTCACGCTCTGTTAACGAGACGCTGTCCTGGCGCAACGACACCACCTGGATCAAGGGCTCGCACGCCTTCAAGGGCGGTTATGAGATCCTGCGCTTCCGCCTGAACTCGGCCAACCTGGCGCGCTTTTCAAGCTACGGCTTCGGCGGCGTTACTGCTGGCCTGACTGGCGCGGGCACGACGACGCTACCCAACACCGGCATCGACTTTGCCGGCTTCCTCACCGGCTACGCGGGCTCCGGTACCTTCAACGCGGAACTGACCAGTTGGCTGCCCCGCTCCAACATCCAAAGCTTCTACTTCCAGGACGACTGGAAGATCAGCAAGACACTGACGATGAACATCGGCCTCCGCTACTCGAACGAGGCGCCTTTCAATACGGCTAACGGCTTCCAGAGCAACTTCGACCCAGCCGGCACCGATTCGCTGACCGGCGGCAAGGGTGCCTTTACGCATCCCTCCGGTGGGTTGAGCAAACGCGACAACAATAACTTCAATCCGCGGCTGGGCCTGGCCTGGCACCCGTTTGACCGCTGGGTTTTGCGCGGTGGCATCGGCATGTACACGGTGGACGTGCGCTTTCCGTCCTCACGCGGCAACTTTGACGAGTATGTCGCCTCGAACGTCCAGCAACCGCCGCCGGGCAACCCGACACCGGCCTTTCAGTTAACCAATGGGCCCGCACCCGTGGCATTCTCCATCCGATCCAATCAGACCGCGCAGTTTGTCGGCAGCAACTACGGCAGCCGTGGTGCCCAGTGGTGGGACCCAAATCTTCGCAACCCCTACACGCTGAACTTCAACGCCGGGGCGCAGTATGAGTTCCATCGCAACTACCTGCTGGACATCAGCTATCAGGGCTCTGCGGGCGTGGGCTTGATTGAGCGCTGGCAGGCGAATACCTTCCCGATCGACTACTTCGCGGGCAACGCCGCGCAGCAGAACATCGTGCGCGGGGCGTCGCAGAATTACCGGCCCTTCCCGCAGTTCGGCGATGTGCAGTTTCGATCCAATTTCGGCCATTCGAGCTTCCATTCCGGCACGGTGAAGGTGGAGAAGCGCCTATCGAAGGGTATGTTCTTCAACACCTTCTATACGTTCTCGAAAGCGATCGATTCACAGGACAATGACAACGATGGCAGCGGTGTCGCGCCGTTGCAGAACCGGGGCCTTGAGAAGGGCCGCGCGGGCTTTGACCGCAACCATCGCATGGTGGGCACCTTCAGCTATGAGTTGCCTTTTGGCGCAGGCAAGAAGTGGGCAACCAGTGGCTGGAAGAAGCACGCGGTTGGCGGGTTGAGCGTCTCTGTGATTCAGACAATCGAGAGCGGCAACCCGCTAACCTTCGGTTACGCCAACAGCCCGTACAACTACTTCCCCGGCTTTGCCGGGAACGGCCGGCCGGACGTGATTGGACAGATGAGCGTCCGCGACGGATGGGACGATCTGGGCGGCGACCGCTTCAACAAGGGCAACAGTTACTCGGTGTTTACCGGGACCAACAACGGCCTGAGCAACTTCGCGCTGCCGGGCGGCCCGGCGTGCACGACGACGGCGATCCCGGCTGGTTTCGACCGCAGCCTTTGCGACTACAAGGTGGGCAACGCCGGGCGCAATATCGTCACCGGGACGCCGCTGCGCTGGACGACAATCTCGGCGCAGAAGAACGTGCAGATTACAGAGAAGGTGTTTGCACAGCTTCGCTGGGACATGCAGAACGCGTTCAAGACCTTCAACTTCAACAACCCGGACACGACGGTCGACTTCCGCAATCCACAGAACTTCGGCAAGGTCACCGGCGACCCGACGACGGCATCGTTTGGCGGGCAGCCACTGATGAATCTGACGTTGATGGTGCGCTTCTAGATCCGGTGGAAGCCGCGGAGGATGTCTCGCGTTGCGTAGCGCAGCGCGATGGGCCTGCCGTGGGGGCAGGCCATTGGGTACTCGCACTTGGCGAGCTCCATCAGTAGATATTCCATCTTCTGATGGTCCAGCGGGGTGTTGATCTTGATCGCCGCTTGGCAGGCTACGCTGGCTGCGATGTTTCGCCGCAAGTCTTCGACCGAGGCCTTGCGCAGCTCAGTCTCTGAGATGTCCAGGATCTCGAAGATGACCTTCTCGATGTCGCCTTGGGCCAGACCGGCGGGGGCGGCCTGGATCGCGATCGTGCGGTTGCCGAAGGGTTCCGTTTCAAAGCCAGCCTTGGCCAGTTCGTCCGCGATGCGGGCGTACTCGAGATGCTGGCCGACGTTGAGCTCCATCACCATTGGCATCAGCAGACGCTGCTGCAGGGCTTGGCGGGTGGCGAATTGGCGCAGGACTTGCTCGAAGAGGATGCGCTCGTGCGCCACGTGTTGATCCACAATCCAAAGGCCGTCGCGGCCAGCGGCGATGATGAAGCTGTTGTGGATTTGGCCAAGCGGGCGCAGGTCGCCGAGCGACCCCATGCTCTCCATCTCATTCATAGCCGCGGCACCGGGCGGGAGCGGGCCGTGGGTGTCGGGCATGCGCATCCGCGCGGGCGGTTGGGCGGGCTGTGCGTCGTTGAAGTCGAAGCGACGCTCGGGGCCTCGCGGCATCTCCAGCCGTAGCTCTGGCATCGGGTTGGGGGCGACCGGATTGGCAACCGGGATGACGGGATCGTAGAGATCTGGCCCGGCGTTCTCGATGCGCTGGGTGAACTCGCTGAACGGCAGCGTCGCGCCCGGCTGTGAGGCTGTTTGCGGTAGGGGGAGGCTGGAGACGGGCTTGGATTCCATGAGCTTGCCGCGCACCGCGTCGCGCACGAAGTCGTGCACAAAGGAGCTATGGCGGAAGCGGACCTCGGTCTTGGACGGGTGAACGTTGACGTCAACTTCGCCGAAGTCGCAGTCCAGGAAGAGCAGCGCGAAGGGGTAGCAGGCGGGCGGGATGAGGTTGTGATAGGCGCTGGTCAGGGCGTGCTGGAGGAGTTTGTCACGGATGAGGCGGCCGTTGACGAAGAGGTAGATCGAGTTGCGGTTGAGCTTCTGGATATGAGGCTTCGATACGAAGCCGGAGAGGGCGAAGTGTTTCTGCTCGCCTTCGGCTGTGGCTAGAGACTTGGACTCGGGACCGAACTCGACCAGGTCGTCGAGGATGCGGTTGCCGAAGACCTGGAAGACGCGTTCGAGGGCGCTGGCGACGGGGGACACCCGCAGCAGCTCGGTTGTGCCGTGGGTCAGTTCGAAGGACTTGTCGGGGTGGGCGAGGCTGTAGTGAGTGACAAGCGAGGCGATGTGGGCGAGCTCTGTCTGCTCACTGCGGAGGAACTTCTTTCGGGCCGGGACGTTGTAGAAGAGGTCGCGGACCGTGATGATGGTGCCGGCGGCGAGGCCCGCCTCTTCACACTTGATCATTTTGCCGCCGTTGATCTCGACACGGGAGCCGCTGGACTCATCGCGGGAGTGGGTCTCCAGCGTTAGCCGGGAGACCGAGGCGATCGAGGGGAGGGCCTCTCCCCGGAAGCCCAGGGTATGGATTTGCTCAAGATCATGAACAGACGTTAATTTTGAAGTGGCGTGCCGCTCGAAGGCGAGCATCGCATCGTCGCGCATCATGCCCGAGCCGTTGTCGACGATGCGGATGAGGCGGCGACCGCCCGCTTCGATCTCGACGCGGATGTCCGTGGAGCCAGCGTCGAGGGAATTCTCGAGCAGCTCTTTGACAACGCTGGCCGGACGCTCGACAACTTCTCCGGCCGCGATCTGGTTGGCTACGGCATCGGAGAGGACTCTGATCTTTCCCACTTAGTTCGTACTAATACCACGCTCGGTGAGCAGGGTGCCGGAACGGCGGTAGAGATTGAGCAGATTGCGGCGGTATTGGACGCTCTGCGTCACAAGATCGCTTTGTGCCTGAGTGAGGGCGTTTTGGGAATCGAGCAAGAAGAACAGGGTGATGGCACCGAGTTCGTAACGCTTCTGATCTGCTTCGACGCGCTTTTGGGCGAGGTCGGCGGCGATCTTGGCGAGGTCGACGCTGGCGCGGCTGTTCTCGACCTGGTTGATGGCGGTCAGCACGTCCAGGCGGACATTCTGCTCGGCGACGCGGAGACGCAATTGATCGAGACGCTTATTGACGATGGCGTCGGCGTAGTTGGCCGAGGCATTGCGGTCCTTGATGGGAAGGCGGAGTTGGATGCCGCCGCCGATGATGGGGAAGCCGAAGCCGCCCATCTGATCGAGAGCGTCGAAGAAGCCGCCGGGGATGGTGCTGACGACTGGGCTGGTGGTGCCGTCGGGGTTGAAGACGTTTTGACGGCGAACCAAGGGGCCGCCGCGGCCTTGCGTGGAGTAGTTGCCGAAGAGGGAAAAGTCCGGGCGCAGGCCGTCGGAGGCGACTCTGAGGCCGATCTCGTCGACGTCGATCAACTGGCGTTGGGTGAGGACATCGGGGCGGGTACGGACGGCTTCGGCGACGATGCTTTCTTTATCGAAAGGCTTATTGTCGGTGGGCGGGAGGACGGATTCGGTGAGAACGATTTGGAGCTTGCGCAGTTCGGGATCGAGATCGATACCCATCTGGCGGCGGAGGGCGTCTTCGGTCTGGGCGAGGCGGTAGCGGGCTTGGGTGACGAGGATCTCGGCGCGGGCGTATACGGCCTGGGGCTGGTAGATTTCAAGGGCGGGGAGGGCGCCAAGCTCAAGCTCGCGCTGGGCGCGCTTGAGGCTGGTGTCGGCGAGAGCGAGGGCTTGCTCCTGAACGTTGAGGTTCTCGCGAGCGCCGATGACATCCCAATAGGCGTTCTCGGAGTTGGTGAGCAACTGCTGCAGTTGGTCCTGGAAGGCGTACTCATTGGCGCGCAGGCGGGACTTGGCGAGCGTAATGGGGGCGCGCAGAACGTCGAGGCTGCGACCGCGCACTAGCGGCTGGTTGAAGCTCAGATTCAGGTTGGAGCCGTAGGCTGGGTTGAGGTTGGCGAAGGTACTGTTTGAGCTGTTCTTGGTGGCACCGTAGTTGATGGTGTAGGAGGTGCCGGTGGGCGCGAGTTGTTGCCAGTTGAGGCTGAGGGGTTGGGAAAGCGACGAGAGCGTCGAGGCGCCCGCGAGGGCGTCGGTTGCCGCGGTCTTGGTGCGGGTGCTGGAGAAGCGGCCAACGAAGTTGGGATCGAAAATGGAGAAGGCGCGGGTGATGGCGTTCCTGGGGATCTCGAGGACCAGGCGCTGCACCTGGATGTCGGTGTTGTTGTTTAAAGCGAGGTCGAGATAAGCCTTGAGCGAGAGCTCAAGCTTGCCGGAGGCGACGTAATCCTGCAAACGCACAGGGCCTTGTAGTTCGAACTTGGGAGTATCGCGGCGGAAGATGGCGGTGAAGTAATTCTTCGTTCCAAAGCGTGGATAGCTCGCGTCGGAATTGAGCGAATTGGTTGTGTCTTGCCCGAGGGCGCAGAGGCTGAGCAGTAGGGAAAGGCTAAGAGTGCGGAGCATATTATTCGTACCGGATGGCTTCAATGGGATCGAGTTTAGCGGCCTGCATGGCGGGGTAGATGCCGAAGACGAGGCCGATGCCGACGGAGACGCCGAAGGCAACGACGATGGAAGAGGTTGTGACGACAGTAGACCAGCCGGCGGCGGTGGCGATGACCTTGGAGAGGGCAAAGCCAAAGGCGATGCCGGTTAGGCCGCCGATTGTGGAGATAAGAAGAGCTTCCATGAGGAACTGGCGAATGATGTCGACCTGACGGGCCCCGATGGCACGGCGGATGCCGATCTCTTTGGTGCGCTCAAGGACGGTGGCGAGCATGATATTCATGATGCCGATGCCGCCCACGAGCAAAGAGATGCCGGCGATGCAGAGCATGACGATGCTGAAGATAAAGGATGTGCGGCGGCGCTGCTCGAGGAGACCCGCCGGGACGATGGTGTTGTAATCGCCCGCGTCCTTGTGAGTGGAGTCAAGAATGGCGCGGACGATGTTGGAGATTTCGATCGAATCCGCGTTGGGCTGGACGCGCATGTAGATGCCGTCGATCTCGTCTTTCAAATAGCTGTTGTTGTCCTCAAAGCGGCGCATGACGGTATTGAGCGGCGAGATGATGAGGTTGTTGCGGTTGGAGACTTCGGCGCCGTCCGAGTCGGAGTCGGCAGTGGCCTGTTGAGAGAGAACGCCGATGACCTGGAGCCAGGTATCGTTGACCTTGACGAACTTGCCGACGGCGGGGTCGTAGCCGAGGAGGTTGACCTTGGCGGCTTCCCCTAATACGCAGACGGGGGCGGAGGTGTCATTGTCCTTGTCATTGAAGAAGCGGCCCTCGGTGACCTTGAGGCTGTTGATGATGAGGTAGCTGGCTTCGACGCCGATCAGCATGGGAACTTCGCCGGCGGCCTTGGGGAGGACTTTCAAAGGCTTGAAGCGCTTACGCGGGGTTGAGGCCTCAAGGCCTTGGACATTCTCTTTGATGGCGCGGTAGTCGCGGAAAGTGAGGCCGGGCGAGACAAGGCGGCGGGCCTGAAGCTCGTTGCGATCGACGGCTTCTTTGGCTTCGACAATGATGTTATTGACGCCGAGCAAGTCGATGTAGCTCATCATTTCTTTTTGCGCGCCGGCGGTGATGGAAAGCATGGCGACGACGGCGCCGACGCCGAAGATCATGCCGAGCATGGTCAGCAGGCTGCGGAGCTTGTGGACAAGCAGGCTGCTCAAGCCCATGTAGAGTTCGGGCAGAATACCCTGGAAAAGACCCTTCATAGCGCTTACATGCCCCCCTTGCCGCCGGGCAGAGAAGCAGCGGCGCCGCCGCCCTTGGCGTCGTCTTTCTTCTTCTTGTCGCCGGGTTTGGCTTCGGGGTTGGCCATCGCAATGACATCACCCGCTTTAACGCCACTGGCGACGATCATGACGCTCTCGCTGCGCTTGACGGGCTTGATCTCGCGGGCTTCGAACCTGTTGCCATTCTTGAGATAGACGACCTGCTTGCCGTCCTTTTCAAAGACAGCCTGGATGGGCACGTTGATGGCGTTGGGGACCTTTTCGACAATGATCTCCACGTCGGCGAGGAGGCCGGGGCGGAGCAGAACGTCGAGTTGGCTGTCCTCCTCCGGGGCGGGCGGCAGCTTGGCGTTGTCGAGCTCTTTCTGAGAGACCATGATGCCGCCGATGTTGAACATCTGGGGCATACCGGGAGGACGCGGGCCGGCGGGACCCTTGGGCGCGCCAGCGGGCACGAGGCCCAGCTTTTGCATCTCAGCGTTGACCTTGGCGTTGACTTCCTGGCGCTCCTCGGGATTCATTTCGCCCAGCACCTTACCCTTGCCGAACCTGGCGATCAACTCGCGGCGCTTCTTTTGCAGTTCGGCGGCGGGGTCGGGCTTGGGAGGGCCGCTGGCATCGGGGGCATTCATCATGGCGGAGGAACTTTGCATGGGCGGCTTTTTGCGGTTGGCCTCGGCCTGGGCGAGGATGCGGGAGACCTGCGTCTCGTTGGCGCCGAGTGCCTTGAGCAGTTGGCGCATATCGATGGAGAAGAGGACGTCGAATTTCTTGGCCGGGTCAGCGCTGAACATGTTGGAGGAAGCCGTGCCGCTGAGGGACTTGATCTTGCCGCTGAACTGCTTGTCGGACAAAGCGTCAAGGCGCATAACGACTTCCTGACCTTCGACGAGATTGGCGCGGTCGATCTCGCCCACCTTGGCGACAACTTCCATTTCGGAGAGGTCGAGGATGTCGGCGACGGGCATGCCGGGCTGAACTTGATCGCCTTCGCGAATGTCAGGCAGGGCCATGCCGAACATCATGCCGCTGGCGCGGTTTTGCTTGACGGCAACCAGACCGCTCATGGGGGCAACGAGTTTGACCTGGGCCAGACGCTGTCTCTCCCGGCCAAGTTCCAATGTGGCTTTGTTGATCTTTTCGCGCAGGACGGCGAGCTCTGCCTGGGCCTGTTCGCGACGGCTCTTAATGTCGCTTTCCAGTTGCGAGAGGCGGCGTTTGCTCTCCTCAAGGGTGAGTTGATTTTTCTTGGCGTCGATGGCGCTGATGAGCTCGTTGCGTTTGACTTCGAGCTCGGCGCGGCGGACGGCGTAGCGGGCGCGAAGCAGCTCGACTTGATCCTGATTGTCGCGGATGGCGAGGTCGGCCTGGGCCTTCTTGACCTGCTCGTCGATCTGGTCAAGTTCCAACTGTTTCTCTTCGAGGCGGGAGAGGACTTCGGCGTCGTCGAATTCGACGACGAGATCTTTCTCGCGGGCCAGGGCGCCAAGGGTGGCCAAGCGGGTGACCTGGACGGTGCCGAAGAGATTGGGCGCAGTGAGGGTGGCGCTACGGACGGCACGCAGTTCGCCGCGGGCGAAGCTGCGCACGACGACATCGCCTTGCTTCACCTTGGTTGTGGCGAGAGTATCTTGTTTTTGCGGCAGTTGCTGGTAGACGCGAAAGGCGGCGTACCCGGCCCCGACAAGGACGAGGAGGATAGTTACCCGGACGATCAGTTTCTTCATTGACTAGAGTTTCTTTTGCTTGCGCGCGGAGTCCGCGGGATTCTCGAGAGTGACGGCTTCGCCTTCTTTGAGGCCATTGAGGACAACGATCTCGGAGTCGTTGCGTTTGCCGACCTGGATCTGGCGGACGACAAAGCTTTGGCCCTTTTGCACATACACGCTGGGCTTGCCCTGGACGGTGAAGCTGGCGCGAGCGGGAATCAGGATTTGATTCGATTCGCTCTCGATCAGGATCTCGGCCGAGGCGCTCATGCCGGGGCGGAGGCGCTTGTCATTGCCGACGATGGTGGCGCGAGCGGGGAAGGTTTTCTCGGTCATACCGCCGCCGCGCCACTGGATGGCGGCGATGGGGCTAATCCAATCGAGGGTGGCTTCAAATTCGCGATCGGGAATTGCGTCGATGCGGACCTTGACCTTTTGGCCGATCTCCATTTTGCCGCGGTCGACTTCGTCGAGCTTGAGGTCAATGCGAAGGAGCGAGAGATCGGGGATTTCGGCGATGGCGGCACCGGTCCAGGCGCGGTCTCCTTCTTTGAACGGAGGGGGGCTGGAGCCCCAGTTGCCCTGGCTGCGGAAGTTGGGTAGCAGATTGACGATGCCGTCGCTGGGGGCGCGCAGGACCATGTTGGACAGATAACCCTTGGCACGGGTGACGTCGCGGACGGCCTTGTCTTTGGTTTGGTCCATGCGTTCGAGGTCGGCGTTTTGGGTGGCTTTGTGGGTCTTGATGGTTTGGCCGACTTGACCAAGCTCACCTTGCGAGATGCCGACGTCGATGCGGCTTTTGGCACCTTCGATTTCGCTGACGACTTCGGCCTTGCTGGCTTCCAGTTTGGAGCGCTCAAGGTTATATTCAGCCGTCATCTTATTCATGCCATCCAGCTCGGTTACGATGCGGTGGGATGCCTTGGTTTGGACAGCTTGACTGTCGATAGTGCGAACGCTGGTGTTGCGTTCCAGCAGGTTCTGTTCCTGCTGAGCGGCGTCGAATTCGACAACGACCTCTCCTTTGCGAATGGGCTTACCGCTTTCGGCGAGGGTGACGATGCGCGGGTCCGGGACTTGGGGCGCGATGATGGTCGTTGAATTGACGCTGCGGATTTCGCCGCGGGTGGTGACGACGATGCGGAAGTCGCCTTTGCGCACTTTGGCTACGGGGACTTCGACCACGCTGGTTTTCTGATTGTAGTTGTAAGCGGAATAGGCGCCACCGGCGCAGGCGAGGGCGAGAAGGGCCATCATGACGCGCTTACGGCGGATGGACGATTCGGACATTCCGATTCTGATTTTCGGTTTGATTTCAGACATGGTTCAACCTTTGGTTCCAGAGGGGGTGTCGAGGGTGGGCCGGTCGAGCGCGATGACGTCGCCTTTATTGAGGCCCTTGACGGAGGCGACGAGGTAGGATTCCAGGCCGACTTCGATCTCGCGGCGAAGCCAGGCTTCACCCTGTTTGACGTAGGCAATCTTTTTGCCGGTTTGTTCGTCCTCAAAGACGCCGGCGAGAGGAGCGATCGTGGCTTCGGTCTCTTCCTGGATGGTGACGTCAACGCTGCAACTGAGGTCTGGAATGATGCGCGGGTCCATCTTGTCGATCTTGAGAAGGACGGGAATCTCGCGGACAAAGGTGGCGCGCATGCCGCCCGACTTGGGCACGGCTGCAATGTTGACGATATGGGCAGGGACTTCCAAGCCGGGGTAGGCGTCGAAGCGGACGCGGGCTTTGAGGCCAACGCGCAGACGTTCCCCATCCACCTGATTGACGCTGGCGTTGATGATCATCGAGCGCGGGTCGACTACCTGCATGAAAAACTGGCCGGGATAGATTTGATCGCCGGCCTGGATCTGGGCGAATTCGCTGCCGCGAAAGACATTCTGCATGACGGTCATGCCGTCGATGTTGGCTTTGGAGAGCATGCGGTCGGCGTTTTGCTCGGCACGCTGATACTCGAGCTGGAGGGATTTGAATTCGAGCTCGGCGTACTTGAGTTGAGCTTTCTCCTGGTCGTCGATGAATTTGCCTTCGGCGAGCTGCTGCTTGTACTGGGCGTCGGCTTCTTCCAGAGCGAGCTTGGTGCGTTCGGCGTCGATGGTGCTAAGGACGGGAATGGTGCGCATATCGAGCTTGGCTTTGTCGAGGGCGGCTTTGGCCTTTTCGACGTTTTGGAGGTGGGTGAAGCGGGCAAGCTCGAGATTGGCTTTTTGCTGGGCGAGCTGCGACTTGGCAGTGCCCATCGTCGCCTTATAGTCGTCCAGGCGGTTGAGCATGTACTGGCGGTCGAATTCGGCGACGACATCGCCTTTGTGGACGGTGGAGCCGGGCTTGACGAGCTGTTGGAGGACGAGATTGAAGTCGCCACCGCCTCCGGGGCCGCCACCGCCATTATTGAGTTGGCTCGAGGTGGAGCCAAGGCCGTCGCCGCCGAGGGAGGAACTGGAGGCGCTGGAAGCAGAGCTGGTGGATCGAGCGGCGGCGGGTGCGGCGGAGGCAACCCGACTGGACGCGGCTTTGGTGGCGCCGGAACCGCCGAAGGATCGTGAGGCACCGCCGCCCGTAGAGTCGAGGGAGCTGGCCGCGCCAGCGGCGGACGCAGAGCCAGAGGAGGAAGCGCCGCGAGAGCCGCCACCCAAAGTGGGCAGGCTGGCGACGGAGGCTTGGTCCATTCCGGCGAGATTCAGACCAGCGCGGCCCCGGCCACTGCGATTGCCGCGAATCTGTGGGGCGATGAGCGAGACGAATTTTTCAGCGGTGGTGACGCCGGAGATGCGGAGCTGGCGAGAGATGGGCCCAGTTTGGACGACAGCGGTGCGTAAGCCAGAGCGGGTTTCGGCTGTCTGCCGATCGATCGACTGCTGTTTCTGCCAGAGCCAAGCGCCAGCGGCGGCAACGAGGGCGACCACGAGTAGAATCAACCACTTGGAACCGCGTTTGGGTTCGTGAGCCGCGCTGGGGACGATCATTGGGCCCGAAAGTGCGACGTTCGAGCGCGGATCGGGCTGGGTGCTGGGCTGCATGGGGATTCTTCTCATTATGCAAGACGACGAATTGTAAAGAAAGGTTAGCCTTCGCATAATTTGGGCGGGTCCGTCACAGCCGCGATTGGGTCTGTTCCTCTTTTTTTATCTGATCTTTGGCCTCTTGGGGGATGTGGAGGCCGTGACGCTCGACGGCTTCGATGATGGCGCGGTTGAAGTCCTCTAGCGAGATGTCGACATCGGGGGGCGGGTAGCGGGGGCGGGGGGCTGGCGGGGCGATTTGGGGCTCGATTTGGGTTTGTTCCTCGATTTCTTGTGGTTCGGCTGGGGGAACTTGCCGATACCAGACGAGCATTTCGATGGTTTTGCGGATCTTGTTGGGGAGACGGTCAATTTCGCGGCTGAGGATTTCGAGGGCGCGGTTGGATTGGCTTTGTTTCTCGAAAGCAAGTGCGTAGCGGGTGTCGATGTCGGGGTCGACCTCGTAGCGCTCTTTGAGATCGAGATACATGTCTTCGGCTTGGCCATCGATCAGGGCCAAGTAGTGGGTTTGGGCGCGGAGGAAGCGGGTTTGGAGGGTGGCGAGTTGCTGGACGAGGATGTGCTCGGTGGGGGTGAGGGGGCAGTACTCGGCTTGCAGATCGGTTAGAAGGGTCTTGACGAAGTTGGGGTCTTCGTTGAAGAGGTTGATGCGGGTGTCGGAATAGAGGCCGTGCTTGAGGGCGTTGGAGGCGGCGCGGCGCTTGCCGGCGGTGGAAGTGGGACCGGTGGATTTGAGCGCGTTGGCGCGGTTTGCGGTGATTTGGGCGGTGGATGCCATGACTGTGAGTACCTTCTTTCTTGGTTGCTATGCGGAGTTGTACGCGACTGAAAAGGTAGCGGGGGTTGGGGCGGGTGCGGGCAGAATGGGCGCTTTTGTTAGGGTTTTGGGGTAAAACAATTTTTAAAAAGGCTGTGAATCCGAGTTGGGCAGGAAGAGGTTTGGGCCACGGATTGACACGAATGTGCACGGATCAGGCTTGAGCCAGATCGGTTTTTGAGAAATCTTCGCCGGTGAAGAGGAGCGGGTGGCCGGTCGCTTTTGCGATGGCGTAGGTGAAGCAGTCGCCGAGGTTGAGCGCCGCAGGGTGGCGGCCCTTTCCGTATCGGGTGAAGGCGTGGTGGAACCATACGAGATGGTGGGGATCGAAAGGAACCAGTTGGACGTCGAATTCCTGCAGGAAGCCAGTGAGGAGTGGCTCGGGATTCTGGAGCAGTTTGCCATGAAGGACAATAAACGCCTCGGCGGCGCAGGGGGTGGGTAGGAGGCGGAGCGGAGTGGCCAGGAGCTTGGCCAACAGGAGAGGGGCGGCGGCTTCTCGGGTGAGGATGGCGACGACGGCCGAGGTGTCGAGCAGAATGGCAGAGGGGGCTTGCGCCATTAGGATGGCGCTCCGTCGGGGCCGTAGCCGAGGATCGCGTCTTCTTCGTCGCGGGTTAAGGTTCGGCTGGCATTGGGGGGCAAGAAGGGCCACACTCGATCTTCGAGAAAGCGAATGGCGCTGAGCTTGGGGTCGCGGCCGCGGGCGGAATCTAGGCGCAGCTTTTTGTCGAGGAGGGCTTGGCGGATGGCCTCGGTTTTGGAAGTGCCGGTGAGGAGGGCTAGTTCTTCGGCCAGCTTCTCGACTTCGGGATTCTTGAGATTCAGCGCCATGGTGTAATTATGGCAGACATACACCATTTCGATTCTGTGATCTTGTGCAGGAGAACCCGGTTGCTGATTTCTCGTGAATGCTCAGTGCGGATCTTGATTCTAGAGTCGGAATTTTTTCTGACCCGATCACTCGATGTTGCGGACGAGGATTGAGTGGGGGAATTTCCGGGCTTTCGGTGGATAACAGATATGGCTTGGAAAGCTCGATGTGTAGTGCCGGGCGGAAACACCGCTTCTCGACGAGCCAGATATGCGTCCTATTCGAACACGCGGATGAGGCGGAGGGGGCACGATTGGCAGGAACGCCCCTAGCTTTGAGCGGTTGGCAGGAAGCAGGATGTGACGGCATTTTGACCCTGGGTAGAAGCCGCTGAGCGCTGGAATGGCGGGAGAGGCGGAAGCTGGGGTGCCTGAGGAAGACGGTGGGCGGTATGAGCAAAGCCTATCCCCATTCATTCTTCGAAGCCAATCGTGCTCTCTTTGGAGTTGGATCGCGTCAACAACGATGTCGCGGTCGCCTTGGGAAGTTGTGGGTAATTGAAAGCTTCATCGGAGGCTTCCCGAATCAACATATCGACGCTTGCAATTGGAGGCTTGGCCGAGGGAGCTGCGACGATGCCGGTCCAACTAGCGATGGGCTAGACTCCCGGCGGGGTTTGGAACACGATCAACGTATCGTCGAAATTGTGAAAAGCTGGCAGGAAGAGCCCAGGGGTTTGGTTGCGTAGAAGGGAAACGATTGTCAATTCCCAGCCTCCATCGACGATCCACAGGGGTTCTTCCGCGCGCAGTGCGAATTTGCGGCGAGCCCCTGCCACATCGCCCTTGAACTGCTCAAGATCCCGCCATTGATACGGTTTTGAAGTTGCGATGCGAAAGGGTGCCGAGGAACTGAGTTGGCGGTCGAGATAGTATTGCAAAACTTGGGCAGTCTCGCGCTCCACCAAAAATACAGATGCGGGCGGAATTACCGCACGGAGTTTCGCGATGCCAGTCTCCATGGAATGGCGGGAATGGCGGGCCGTGGGGATGTTGTTCCGATCCGGCTCTGCAATCGTTAACCACGCCGATATTAAGGCAAGGGCGGCAAAGCTAGCCAACCAAGGCCGG
>JANXUM010000486.1 GCA_025356215.1 Bryobacter sp.
GACGATCCCTGAGCTTCCCGCCGATAAGTTCTCCGCCCAGGGAGGCCTCACCTTCGCCAACGTCGGGGGCAACAGCCGCAACTACTACACGGCCCCCCGCCTGAACTTCCAGCCTCGTGTCGGCCTCGCTTACCAGCTCAATCCCAAGACCATCATCCGCACCGGCTATGGCATTTTTGTCGGCTCGATCGGCGTCAACTACACCAACACCGTCCAAACTGGCTTCTCACAATCGACGCCCATCCAGGCATCCCTCGACACTGGCATCACGTTCCCGGCCACCCTCGCCAATCCCTTCCCCACGGGCCTCATCGCACCGGCAGGCAGCAGCAATGGCCTACGTACTAACCTCGGCCAAACCATTGAAGTTTTCGCCGCCAGCCGCAAAGCCCCTTACGCCCAGCGCTGGTCCTTCGGTGCCCAGCGCGAACTCTTGCAGAAGTTCGTCCTCGAGATGTCCTATGTCGGCAATCGAACCACTCGCCTGCCCGTCTATCGCGATCTCAACGCCCTGCCCAACCAATACCTCTCCACCTCTGCGGTCCGAGATCAGACGACGATCAACTACCTCGCCGCCACCGTCGCCAACCCTTTTCGCGGTCTCGATAGCGTTAGCGGCGCCAACATCTCTCGCTCGCAACTCCTCCGCCCTTATCCCGAGTTCGGCAGCATCAACCAGCTTCAGCCCATCGGCTACTCCTGGTACCACTCGCTCCAGTCGCGCCTGGAGCGCCGCTTCGACAAGGGCCTCACCGTGCAGCTCTCGCACACCTGGTCCAAGTCCATGCAGGCCACCGAGTTCCTCAACGCCGGCGACCCCCGCCCCTCTGAAGTCGTGTCGGACTTAAACCGCACCCACGCCTGGCGCGCCTCCGGTATCTACGAATTGCCCTTCGGCCGCGGTCGCCAATTCGGCTCGTCGATGAACCGCTTTACCGACGCACTTGCGGGCGGCTGGCAACTGAACGGTGTCTGGCAGAATCAGTCCGGCGGCCCGCTCGCCTTCGGCAATCGCATCTTCAACGGCGATCTGAGCCAAGTCGCATTGCCCGTCAACGAGCGCAGCGTCGATCGCTGGCTGCGCGTCGTACCTTCCGCCGCCAACCCCAACGTCCTGGTCCCCTATGGCTTCAACAATGTCTCGGGTCAGCAGTTGGCCTCCAACCTCCGCCAGTTCCCCGTCCGTTTCTCGGGCATCACCGGCCCCGGCCAAAGCCGCTGGGACTTCTCGCTCATCAAGAACTTCAAGTTTGCCGAGCGCTTCGTCTCTCAGTTCCGCGCAGAGGTCTTCAACGCAATGAACCACCCCAATCTGGGCAACCCCACAGTTGACCCCACCAGCGCCTCCTACGGAGTCATCACCAGCCAGGACAGCCCCCGCTCCTGGCAGTTCGCTCTCAAGATCAGCTTCTGAGTTAGTAGTCTCGTCCGCGGGGTCGCATGCCTGGATGTTCGTTCTGCGCATGCAGCCCTCGCTTGACGACTGCGTGCGGAGCCGTCGGCGCATCGATACCATTGACTTGAGCGACCGTGGAGGTTGTATACACGACACTCAATTCCAGACCCTTCCCCGCAAAGGGCAGGTCGAAGGCTGTAATGCCTTTCTCAGTTGGATCCGCTCCAGAAAAACTGGCAAGGATTTTTGCCCAGCTCGTGAGGCTCTCGACACTCTTAAGCCGCGAGGCAATCGACTCGACTTCCTGAAGCTTGGACACGATTCCGGGCATGGTCCGCAGCAGCTCGATGCCCTTGGGGAACTTCTCCATTCCTTTCAGAATCGTCGCCCATTTCTCTCCCATGCTCACCGTAAAGTCTAGCCCCGAGCTTTCATAGCCGAGCATCGATTCCGGTGTCGGAAAGTTGAAGGCGATCACGCCTGTAATCCCCGCCGAGCCACCCAATCCAATGCCCGGCCGGAACCCTTGCAACACCATGCTGCAGATCTTCCCTTGGGCGGCGTTAATTAGGCAGACGGCTGTCGATTCTGTTCCAAGAAATGCAAGTTGCCCCCCGCATTTGAACCCGATCCCCCACCATAAATGATTCCAGGCGTAATCCGGAATATCTGTGAAACCCCGGATCTTGGTCCCCCTCCCGGGGCTCCCGCCGTTGAACAAAATCCCCCGCCCCTGGTTTGCTGCATTGCCCTCTAGATTGAGCATCAGCACCGGCTTCCCCGCCAGATCCACAAGGTGCAACATGGTGCCGAAGCCTCCGATTGCCAGTTGTGTCGTGTACCAGTAACCGGCGGCGGCCGTGCCGACGGTTCCGGCGCTACGAGCCGTTTTCGCCCAGCGGCCCTTCATGTTGCGCTCGTTACACGTCCAGGTGCAGGCATTGGCGACCCACGGATCTGTCGTCAAGCGGATCGTCATCACCGATTCTTCGTCGGTAAGTGTAATGCTGGTTCCCGCGCTGATTTGCATCGCTAACCCTCCATTGGAAACAGCGTAACTTTGTCGGCTATTGCTTCAGGCCACTAAACTATAGATTGGGGAATTCATATTTACAACTGACACTGATGGCGGCTATCTGGGGGAGCTCCTGGATGGCCGCCAGCATATTGTCCCGCAACCAAATCCCCGCCATCTATTCCAGTCTCGGCCGCTTCACCTTCGGCGCATTGGGTCTGCTGTTGATCATGTCCCAGATGCGCCCCTGGCCCCGCCCGTCACGAAGCGTCGCCTGGCGCTTGATCGCCATGGGCTTCTTCGGAGTCTTCGCCTACAACATCTGCTTCTTCAATGGCCTGCGCACGATCCCCTCGGGTCGCGCCTCGCTGATGGCCTCGCTCCAGCCTTCGCTCGTCTTCCTCTATTCGCGCCTCTTTCTCGGTGACAAGGCAACGCCCCTCAAGCTCTGCGGGCTCGCTCTCAGTCTCTCGGGCGCCATCCTCGTCCTCACTCAGGGCAACCCCGCCCAGCTTTTCTCAAACGGCCTCGGAACCGGCGACATCTGGATCCTGGGTACCGTCGTCTCCTGGGTCAGCTACACGCTCATTGGCCGTTCCGTCTCGGCCGACATCGCCTCGCTCCCCGCCACCGCATATGCGATCTGGGCCGGCCTCGGCATGCTCGCCGTCTACGCGGTCACCGCAGGTGTCCCCGTCCCTAACCTCAACGCGCCAGCCTTCTGGTGGATTAGCGCCTACTTGGGGTTGGCAGGAACCACCCTCGCCTTCGTCCTCTTCCAACGCGGTATCGAGCGCCTCGGCGCTGCCCGCACCTCGATCTTCATCAATTTGGTCCCAGTCTTCAGTGTGCTCACCAGTTCGTTGTACCTGGGCGAAGCCGTCACCATCCCCACGCTGATCGGCGGAGCACTCGCCCTCACCGGCGTCCGCCTCATCAACCGCTAACTACCAGCCTGCTGGCTTACCCTTGTTCTGCTCATCGAGCCACTTTTGCAGCGGCGCAAAGTAGTCTACGATCGCCGTCGCGTCCATTTGCTTCTGTCCCGTGATGCTCTGCAACGCGTCCTGCCAGGGCCGGCTAATGCCCAGCGACAACATCGCGTTCAGTTTCTCGCCCGCCTCCTTGCTGCCATAAATCGAGCAACGATTCAAGGCTGTCTGGCAACCCGCGGTCTTCGCGAGCGACCGATGAAACTGGAACTGCAGGATGTCTGCCAGAAAGTACCGCATGTAGGGAACATTCGCCGCCACATGGTACTTGGCTCCGGCATCAAAATCCTCGGGACTGTTGGCCACGGGCGAGGCGATCCCCTGATACTTCTGCCTCAGCTTCCACCATGCCTCGTTGTAGTTCGCCGGTGTCACCTGCCCGCTGAACACCTGCCACCTCCACTGGTCGATCATCAACCCGAACGGTAGAAACGCCACCTTCTCCAGCGCCTTGTTCAACAACAGTCCGATGTCTTTGGAGGCGGGCGGTGCCTGATCGAGCAGCCCGATCTTCACCAGATATTCTGGCGTCACCGATAGCGCGATCGTGTCGCCTACAGCCTCATGAAAGCCGTCGTTGGCGCTATCCCGAAACAACACCGGCCGCGTGTTGTACGCCCGTTGATAGAAGTTGTGACCCAGTTCGTGATGCACGGTGTTGAAGTCTTCGGCGGTGATATCGATACACATCTTGATCCGCAGATCGTCGACGCTGTCGAGGTCCCAGGCACTGGCGTGGCAAACCACCTCGCGATCCTTCGGCTTGACAAACAACGACCGTTTCCAAAAGCTGTCCGGCAAGGGAGCAAAGCCTAGCGACTTGAAAAACGACTCCCCGTAGCGCACCATCTCGAGCGGCTTCGTACCACGACCAACCAGGATCTTGGTCAAGTCATATCCAGGGTCGGCATCTTTGGGTGCAACCAGCGGATAGATGTTGGTCCAATCCTGAGCCCAGATGTTCCCCAGCAGATGGGCTGGGATGGGTCCGCTGGCCGGGACGATGTCGCCGTACTTCTCCCGCAGCTTCCAACGCACATAGGTGTGCAGCGAAACGTACAGAGGGCGCACCTGTTCCCAGAGCCGGTCTAGTTCCTTGGCAAAG
This sequence comes from Bryobacter sp., assembly GCA_025356215.1. Classification (GTDB taxonomy): domain Bacteria; phylum Acidobacteriota; class Terriglobia; order Bryobacterales; family Bryobacteraceae; genus Bryobacter. The sequence continues at coordinate 4,509 of JANXUM010000486.1, forward strand.
GCATCTGGCTCCATATCGTACTTGGCCCGCCACATCGCGCCCGAATCGGCAAAGCCCAACTCCTTGGCCCCCTTGTTCGCCAACTCGACAAAGCGAAGGTAGTCCTTTTTCATGGGACGCGAAATGGTCTGCCAGCCCTTCCAGACATCCAGCAGTTCTTTGGGGTCACGGCTATTGGCAAGGATCTTGGTGATCTCACCGACGTCCAGGCACTTGCTCTCATCGGTCGTTCCGCCGGGACAATACTTACCCTTGCCATAGACGCCTTCGAGGGACGCCGCCAGGCGCGTTGTCTCGGCGCGCTCCTTCGGGTTCTCCGGCGCGGCAAGCGTCAACCCAAGCTTGAGAAGCCGCATCTTACGAGTCATGTCCTCGGGCAGCGCGGTCTTATCGAAGCGAGTTGCCTTCTTGGCTAGTTCAACAGCCAGGGTGATGGCGCGCTCATTGGCCAACGCCGAAAGCGCCTCGGTATCGTCGGTGATGAAGTTGGCCTGCACCCAACTGGCTTGGCTGGCCTCCGTTCCGATGATCAACAGTCGCTTCTCGGCGTCATCGAGAAAGGCCCGCGCCTCGGCGATCGTGGGAGGAGTCTTTTGGGCGAACAGCGTCGAGGCTAGGGTAAGCAGAACAACAAATCGAAACATACTGCGACTATCGTATTCCTATTTGCCGCCCTTAACTTCGTAGTAGCTGAAGTCCCCGGTTGGCCCTTGCGCGAGCTTCTTTGCCAGCCCCAAGTGGTCCGTCTTGTTCGGGCTGAGTAATTCGCCAAAATGCACCACCGCCCCCGCCAAGTCCTGCAGCGGATTACCAAGGTCAAGGTCCAAGTCCGCAAGGAGTTGGCCGCCGGCATTCGGCACCGCCACCACGGACTGGAAGCTGGGGCTGCCCTCCTGCCGGAAGCTGAACAATTCCCCCGGCCCGGTATACGCCAAAAGCCGCTGATGGATGGGCGCCTTGGGCGAACCCTCAAAGTAAAACGGCTTTTTCGGGTCTGCCGCCAAAGCTTGCAACTGGGCGAGATAGCCCGGCCCAACCCGCGCATATACCCGATCCACCTCGGCGAAGAACAAACTGTCGACATCGGCGATCAATCGCGACTTCGCCGCCACGCGCAACTTCGCCAGTACATTCAACAGGCAAGCCTTGCGCGCCGGCCGTGGCGCGGGATCGTAAAGCCAGTCCGCAGCAGGCTTGCCATCGAGGATAGAAGCCGGGTCGTCGATCACACGCCGAATCTCTGCGTCAAACTGCCGCAGTGGTGCAACCTTGATGCTCCGCTTGTCCGTGTTGTAGCGTAGCGCCGCCTCCACCGCGCCGCCAAATGGCACCTTGACATCGGCCGGCTGATCCACCGCAATCAAGTCCGACACCTCCACCCGCAAGGAATGCGCCCCTTCCGGCAGCGCCGTTGCGTTGACGCCGCTGATGGCGAGCGCCCCATCCTCCAACCCCACCACCAGCTTAAATTCGTCCGCCCGCCAATCCTCGATCTGCCGCACCCGCCGCCAGCGGAATTCGGTGATCGCGTTGCCCGGCGCAAGATACACGGCCAATCCGCGCGGAGAGGCGCTGCTCTCTCCCGCCAGCACCACTCCATCGGGGCCAAACGAATCGATCTTCAGCCGCTTGCCGTTCACTTCAAACCGCACCAGGATCTTCTCGTTCATGTGACTCCTATCTACTCAACATACAATCGAAGCCATGCCCATTAGCTTGGATGGCTACCTGATGGACCTGGTCAACCTCAGCGTCGCCTACTTGCTCGCCTTTCCCATCGGCCTCGATCGCGAGCGTGAAGATCACTCGGCTGGCGTCCGCACCTTTCCGATCGTGGCCATGGCCTGCTGCGGTCTCACGATGCTGGCCAAGTCCCTGGGTGGTGGCCCCGATGTCTATTCCCGCGTCCTCCAGGGCCTGGTCACCGGCATCGGCTTCGTTGGCGGGGGCGCGATTCTCAAGGATCGCGGCATGGTTTCAGGCACGGCCACGGCCGCCAGCGTGTGGTCCACCGCCATCGTCGGTGCAGCGGTCGGGATGGGTGCCTATCACATTGCGGTCGGTCTAACGGTTTTCAACTTCGTCGGACTCGTCTACTCTCGTCGCTTCACCGCACGCGTCGTCACCCCACCGGACATTTGCGCTCCGAGACCTGAAGAATAGCCTCCGGTGCTAACCTGACTGCGATGAAACTGTTGACCTGCTTCGCGCTTTCCGCGCTGTTCTGCCTGGCTCAGCCCCCCGCCGCCGGCGTCCCGACACAGGCTTATGTGGAGGCCCCGCCCGTTGTCACGTCCCACGAGATCGTCCTCAATGGTAAGCCGCTTAGATACAAAGCCACCGCGGGCATGATGCCCATCAAGAACGCAACAGGCGAACCCGAAGCCGGCCTCTTCTACGTCGCCTACACAGTCGACATCGGCGAGCCCGCCGCCAACCGCCCCCTCTGCATCGCCTTCAACGGCGGCCCCGGCGCGGGTACTCTTTGGCTGCACCTCGGAGCCCTCGGCCCCCGCCGCATCCGCATGAACGACGACGGTTCTCTTCCTCCCGCCCCCTACCGTCTTGAAGACAATCAAGGCACTTGGCTCGACAAGTGCGATCTTGTTTTCGTTGACCCCGTCGGCACCGGTTTCTCACGCGCCACAAAGATCGACACCGCGCGTAAATTCAACGGCTTCACCGGCGACATCGAGTCGGTGGGCGAGTTCATCCGCCTGTATCTCGCCCGCAACAACCGCTTCTCGTCGCCCCTGTTCCTAGCGGGCGAATCCTACGGCACCACTCGCGCCGCGGGCCTGGCCGGAGCGCTCACCAACCGCGGCATCGCCCTCAACGGCGTCATGCTCATCAGCTCGATTCTGAACTTCCAGACAGCCCGATTCGACAAAGGCAATGACCTGCCGTTCGTCCTATTCGTGCCTACTTACACGGCCGCCGCCTGGTATCACAAGAAGATCGACTCCGTCTACCAAAAGGACCTTAAGGCCACGCTCAAAGAAGCCCGCGCCTTTGCCGAAGGCGAGTACGCGACGGCCCTGATGAAAGGCGACCGCCTCACCCCGGCAGAGCGCGAAACCATCGCCGCCAAGCTCTCGCGCTTCACAGGCATCTCCAAGGGCTTTATCCTCCAGAACAACCTGCGCATCGAGATCGGTCGCTTCACCAAAGAGCTACGACGCGACGAAGGGATCACGGTTGGCCGTCTTGATTCGCGCCTCATCGGCACCGACGGCGATCAGGGCGCGACCACGCCGGAGTTCGATCCCTCTTCTGCCGCCATCATGCCGCCCTACTCGCACGCGATGAATCAATACGCCCGCGAGGATCTCAACTACAAGACCGACTCGATGTACTTCGCCCTCGGTGGCGGCATCCTACCTTGGGATTACTCGGCGGCGCAGAACCGCTACGCCGATACAAGCGACGCTCTGCGCGGAGCCTTCGACCGCAACCCGTACATGAAGGTCTTCGTCGCCAATGGCTACTTCGACCTGGCCACGCCTTTCTTTGCCACCGAGTACACCTTCGCCCACATGGGCCTCCAAGCAAAGCACCATCGCAACATCACGATGAAGGAGTACGAGGCGGGCCATATGATGTACATCAGCGTGCCCTCATTGATGAAGCTCAAGTCAGACGTCGACGCCTTTATCGACTCCGCAACGACTCGCTAGATTTTCAATCGCTGAACACTCCGCACGCACCCGCCAAACATCGCCCTTGCATAGCCCCCCGGCGGTAGAGGCTGAGGTCTCGGCGACGGCATCTGGTGACGTAACGCCGCTTACGGCGAAGCTCTCACCTTCGACGCCTGCATCGGCCATCAACCGGGCTCGGGCCAATTCTACGGCACGGTCAGGGGCGGTTTCAGCGGCACTGCGGCGTCATCGGTCGTTGACTACTTCAACGCCGGAACTTTCACTGCCAGCCCGGCTGCGCTGGCAGTGACGTCGTGGTCAACCAAAAACTGGAACCAATTCTCAAAGATGGTCATTGGTTCGATCCCTCGGCGGGGGCGGCGGCTACAACGCGCAGATCCATCGGCATGGGCGCGCAGGGCAGCTACAGTGGCCTCGATCAGTACAACATCCTGATCCCGAGTTCGCTGGCCGGAAAGGGCCAAGTGGATGTCGTCGTCACGGCGGGCGGCAAGCCTTCGAACCCGGCGATTCTCACGATCCAGTAAGAATGTTAAGCTCATGTCATCTGCCGGTGACATGAGCTTAACCCATCGTTTTTTCCACTTGCGACCTATGCGCGCACTTGCTTTGCTTTCCGTTCTGGCGCTCGCCTGGACTGCGCGCTACGTCATGGCCCAAGCGCCAGAGACTGCTCTTGAACCTTCTTTCGAGCAGGTGGTCAAACCCTTCCTCAAACAGAACTGCGTCCGCTGCCACAACGAGGACACCGCGATGTCCGGCGTCCGCGTGGACCAGTTGGACGCCAAGCTGGAGGACCGGCACGTCAAACTGTGGGAAGCGATGCGGCACCGCATCGACGAAGGATCCATGCCGCCCAAAGGCATGCCGCAGCCCACTGCAGCGCAACGCAAAGAGCTTGTCGGCTGGATCGATAGCGCCCTGAATATCGCCCGGATGCGTCCCACGCCCAAGAACGGCATGGTGCGGCGTCTGACCGTCGCGCAGTATCGCAACACGCTCCGCGAGTTGTTGGGCCTTGAAGACGACCTGACAGTCATCCTTCCCCCGGACGCGGTTTCGCGCGAGGGTTTCGTCAACAACAAGGACACGCTACAACTCTCGCCACTGCTGCTGGAGGCTTATCTCGAGATCGCCGATGAGGCCTTGACCCGCTCAATCGTCGACGTGAAGTCGAAGCCTTCGATCCAGAATTTCCGCATGGACCTGGGGACATCCATCAATCCCACCCCGCTGGCAGAAGAGCTAATCCTTGGTGCCAGCAGTCTGCTTCTTGAAAACAAAGACTTCACCGTGACGCAACTGATCGCCAAGAAGCCTTTCGCCTTTGAGCCCTTCATGATGAAGACCAAATACCGTTTTATCGAGGGCTATCAGGGCAATGACACGGTACGCGGTTGGCGCGAGTACGACAGCATCTATCACGCCGTGTTTGCCTGTATGCGCGGTAGCCGCGGCTACCCCAAAGGACAGGCTTACAGCACCGTGCCGCAAGGGCTGCTGCTTCGCCCGTCGATCCCCAACGACGAACAGTTTGGCGCCGATGGTACCGAGGGGCCGAAGGCAAACTTTAAGCTTTCACTGCGCGAGCTGCCCAACCGCGGCCGCTTCCGCGTCACGGTGACGGCCGCGAAGTACAACGACGGCCTTTTGCTTGATCCGAGCGACGCCGCACAGACCGCCGACGCTGTCGGGGCGGTGGTCGCGCGGAATCTAAGCTCGCCGCAAACGGTTACGATCCCCAAGCCTGGGATCTATCAAGTCGACGTCCACTTGGCGGCGGCTGACGTGCCTCCGCCCTCGCCCGACGCCTCGCGGCTCAGCGAAGGTTTGGCCGGCGCGTGGCCGACGGGTCGGCTTGCCGGCAAGCCGGGCGAAGAGGCGGATCTGGCGATTCCGCGCAGCGCGGCGCTCAATGTGGGCGACGGCGAGTTCACGGTCATGGCTTGGGTCCGCACCAAGCAGTTGCGCAGAGGCAGCCTGGTGGCGATGGGCGGACACGGCACGGTGCCCGGCTGGTCGCTTGAGTCACTGGACAACCGCGGCGGCTTGCGCCTGGAAACGATTGGCCCGGACGGTCGCCCCAACGGACGCGTATCGACGCAGCCCGGAGTGTTGCGTGCTGACTCCTGGCAGCATGTGGCGGCCATCGTGAAGCGGGGCAAAAATGAAGCGCGTCTCTACGTCAACGGCTACGCGGTTGGCCGCGGCGAGATCGGCGCGGCCAATCTCGATAGCCTCAAAGAAGACCTCAAAATCGGTCGCGGTGAATTCGACGAGGTGCGGCTCTATCGCCGCGCTTTGGATGTGGCGGAACTTCAGGCATTGCTCGAACCGGGCCGCCAACATGTCAAGGCACCGCC
>JANXUM010000491.1 GCA_025356215.1 Bryobacter sp.
TCGACCGCGCCAGCATGGCCTCTGGGTCCGCCTCCAATTCCGCGACGGTGAATCGCTTGAGGCTACGATGCAAAACAGCCTCGCCGCTCTCGACCCTGTGGCGCTTTTGATCTCTCCACCCGACGCCGCCCTTGGCGTACAGCGCGTCTTGGTGCCTAGATCGGCCCTTGACGCCTTCGAGGTGCTCGGAGTGATCGGAAGCCCGCTCAAGAAGAAACCGCCTTCATCGACGGCTCAGCTCAAAATGTTTGAATGAATTGCGGTTCAGGAGTCGGAGGCTGCGGTATCGGAAGGCCCTTCAAGGGAAAAGCGTTCAAATCGATCCAACAGTTGTTGTCGGTATTCTGAACGAACACCACACGGTCCAGCAAGAACTCCCTGGGCCCTTCGTAGCCGCGCCAACGAGCTTGGGCTTGCTCAACGCGCTCGGTCACGGTTCCCAACTCAAAATTTTGCGCGAGAGTCACATGGGGATGAAACGGATACGGCTCAGCGAATGCCAAGGCGTCCACGGCGAGTTCCCGATGCAGTCTTTCGATCTCAACTTGCCCCGCCTCCAACTCAAGATACACAACTGAGGTCAGTGGGAAAACGGCTACCTCACCCACCCTCACCACAAAAGGCTGCGCCAAAAGGCTCAGCGATTGAACCTGCGATTCGGCAAGAGAAGATGGCAACGTCAGCGCTCGTGGAGGGAGAATCGACAGATGCGAGCGTGCTTTGCAGTCCAACACGAGATCGCGTCTCATCTGGTCTAGAAATGCGCCTAGCTCATCGGGGAGGTAGGTGACCAGCGCATATTGATTAATCGGCTCACCCGGAGCCGAGCATCTTCCCATATTCCCGAGTGTAACGCAAATGAATCGATTTTGTGGCCCGCTCCGGCTACGCGCTGGCACCGGCGGCTTCGGCTGCCGCTTCTGGACGCGGCGGCGGTACAAACCATGCCGCTTCCTCTAAGCCAACATATTTGAAGATCCTGAGCGTCGCGTCGGGTAACTCCAGGAGGTCTCCAACGCGCAATTCATTCCCCGTGCCACGAAGTTCGTTGAACAGTGCATAGGCCGTTGCGGCTTCCATTTCTCCGCCGGGCTCATAGTCCCGTTGCTTGACGTTTGCCGGGCCTGAAGTGTGCGGAGCCCAACGGAATTGCGCCGCCGCGCTCTCTTTCAACCGGTGAATCTTGAAGCTGGCCATCTCGATTCAAGTTAGCATGGGTTTGTCCGTTCTTATGCGCCCCACTCACTGTACAAAATGCGGCACCGCGTTGATGGAAGCCCCCGTTCTCTACGAAAAGATCGTTAACAACGAGCTGATCCAGATTGAAAACGTTCCCGCTCTCGTCTGTCGCAATTGCGGCGAAGAATGGCTCGACGACGAGACGCTGGAAACCATCGAAAGGATTTTCACCCAAGGTGTTGCCGCTGACCGCCCTGCCAACTGACCTGGTCGATCTTCTCCGGAATCTCGGGGACGGAGCGCTGGCATTTCCGCTGCAATTGATGGAAGGGGGCCGCTTTCCTACGGTCAACCTCTTTCCCTCCGCCCATTTCAAAGCCTGCCGGATGCCGGAAGAAGCCCGCGCCGGCTTGCTCCTCTACGCCGGCTTCGGCACCCAAAGCCACGCCGCTTCACAAGCTCTCAGCTCGCGCGAGGGTACCTATTGGCATGGCGTCTACCACCGCCTTGAGCCGGACGACTGGAACGCCAAATATTGGTTTCGCCAGGTCGGCCCCCATGAAATCGGGCCTGCCCTGGCCGAAGCCTCCCGCGTGGCCGGCTGGGATCCCGGCCACTCCTGGGACCACTCCCGTTTCGTTGACTTCACGGCTTCGGCCCGAAACGGACGCGACCCCGCGAAACTCAAAATCGCGGAGACCGTCCAACTTGCCGAATGGCAATTCCTATTCAGTTTTTGCGCAAAGGATAAATCGGAATGAAGCGTTTTGGCCTGCCCCTGCTGGGGTTGCTAATTTTGGCCGCAGCCTTCGCCAGCTGGCGGATGAGCGGCGAAATCCCCCGCGTACCCACCCATCGCGTCACTCGTGGAACCTTTGAAGATCAGGTCACAACCAACGGTCGCGTCGAACCCAGCGTCTGGGCAAGCGCCCGCGCCGAACGCGAAGGCCTCCTCGTTACGGTCCCGGTCGTCAAAGGCCAGCCCGTGTCTCAGGGCTCGCCCCTCGCCGTTTTCGACACCAAGGATGCCCAGGCCGACCTGGCCAGCGCCAACGCGCGCATCGATGAGGCCAATGCCGCCATCGTCACCCTCCAGGCCGGCGGTCGCCGTCGCGACATCGTCGAAATCGAAGAAGCCGTCAAACAGCGCCGCGCCGAAAAGACCCAGGCCGAAAAAGAACTCGCTGTCGCCGAGCGTCTCGCCGCCCGCAACGCCGGTACCCAGGAAGAAGTACGCGCCCTCAAAGACAAGCTCGAACTCATCCAGCTCCAGATTTCAGGCCTCGAGGCCCGCCGCCCCGCCCTCGTCGGGGAATCCGATCTCAGTTCAGCCCGCGCCCGTCTTCGCGAAGCCCAATCCGCCGCCGACCTCGCCAAGCGCCGCATCGAGCTAAGCACCGTCCGCTCCCCCGCCAATGGCGTCGTTTATCAATTGGACGCCAAGCCTGGCGCCTATGTCAGCCCCGGCGCGCTGATCGCCAACGTCGGTCAAATCGCAACTCTCAAGGTGCTCGTCTTCGTCGACGAGCCGGAACTCGGCCGCGTCCGCAAAGGGATGACCGTCAAAATCACGTGGGACGCCCTCGAGGGCAAATCATGGACGGGCGCAATCGACAAGGTCCCCACCCAGGTCGTCGCCCTCGGTACCCGCCAAGTCGGCGAAGTCGAATGCCTCATCGACAACCCGGGCCTCTCTTTACTTCCCGGCACCAACGTCAACGTCACGATCCAAACCCGTCGCCAGGACGCGGTCCTTCTCGTGCCCAAAGAAGCCATCCGCAACCGGGACGGCATCGGCGTCTTCGTACTTGAGAACGGCTTACTAGCTTGGAAAAAGATCACAGTCGGCGGCGGCAACATCACCAATTCCATCGTGCTCGCCGGTCTCAATGAGGGCGACGTCGTAGCCCTCGGGCCTGAATCGAACCTCAAGCCCGGGTCCAAAGCCACCGCCAATTAGGCCAGGTCGAACAACAACAGATGCGCGTCGCTCTGGGCAGTTAACCGCAATGACGCCTCATCTTCCACCGCCGCCCCGTCGCCCGTTTCCAGCTTGACGCCGTTCAACTCCACTGACCCGCTCGCCACCTGCAACCAGACTCCGCGTCCCTTCTCTACCGCATACTCCGCCGCCGCGCCATTCGCCAGGTCGGCTACAAGAAACTTCGCGTCGGCGTTGATTTGCAATGACCCGGCCTCGCCTTCCTGCGAAGCAAGAAGTTGAAATCCCCCCGCCCGTCCAGCCGCGTCAAACGTCTTCTGGTCATATCCCGGCTGCACGCCGCGCTTTTCCGGCATGATCCAGATCTGGAACAAGTGCACCTTGTCCGTCGCGGAATGGTTGTATTCGCTGTGATGCAAGCCAGACCCGGCGCTCATCGCCTGCAACTCCCCCGGCTCAATCGTGCGCTTGTTCCCCATCGTGTCGGCATGTTCCAACTTGCCTTCGCGCACCCAGGTCAGAATCTCCATATCGCGGTGCGCGTGCATTCCAAACCCCTTGCCCCCCATCACGTAGTCCTCGTTAATCACCCGCAGCCCGCGAAACTGCACGTGCTTCGGATCGTAATAGTCCGCAAAACTAAACGAGAAGCGGGAATCCAGCCATCCCAGATTCGCGTGCCCACGCTCGGCGGAAGGTCTCAATGTAATCATCGTTTGTCGATCTCCTTTACTTGACTAGTAAGATGTCGTGATAACAGAAAAGATGCAAGCCACCGCGCTTGCGAAACTGAAGCCTGAGGGGAAACGTCACTTAACCACATGAGTCGAAAAATTCTTACGGCCGTGCTCGCCGTCGCCGGACTCTTTGCCAGCACCAGCTTTGCACAACGGGGCTCGAACTATTACATCGTCGTCTTGAAAGAGCCCGCCCTGGCGGAATCCGCCGCAAGCCGCAAAGATCTCGGCCCTCAAGCCGCCGTCGACGCCCGCCTACGGATCCAAACGGCGCAGGCCGACCTCACGCGCCAAGCCCGCCAAAGCGGGGCCAGCGTCGTAGACCGCACCTCGGTCCTCCTCAACGCCCTCTACATCGCCGCCACGCCCGCGCAGGCCGAGAGCCTCAAGACCCTCGATTCTGTCAGCTCCGTCCAGCGCATGTATCCGATCAAGCGAACGATGAACAAGGCTCTCGATCTTGTCACCGCGCGCGCGGCCTGGAATCAGGTCGGCGGCTCCGGCAATGCGGGCGCGGGCGTCAAGATTGCCGTCCTCGACACCGGTATCGATCTCGATCACCCTGCCTTTAAGAACTTCACGACGGCCCCGCCCGCCGGCTACCCCAAGTGCAGCGCCGACAATGGCGACTGCGCCTTTACCAACAACAAAATCATCGCCGCCCGCAGTTACGTCGATCTGCTGAACTTTGCCTTCGGCAATGCTTCCACCGATACCCGCCCGGACGATAACTCCCCCCGCGACCGCGTCGGCCACGGCACGGCCACCGCCATGGTCGCTGCCGGACAAGAGCACGACAGCCCTATCGGTCGCATCTCCGGTGTCGCCCCCCGCGCCTACATCGGCAATTACAAGGTCTTCGGCAGCGCCGGTCTCAACGACAACACCTTTGCCAACGTCGTCGTTAAGGCGCTGGAGGACGCTCTCGCCGACGGCATGGACATCGCCACCCTCAGCATCGGGTCGCCCGCCGGATATGGCCCAAGCGACAACTTCTGCGGCGCGCAAAAAAACAACCCCTGCGACGCCTTCGCCGCCGCCATTCAAAACGCCGTCCGCCTGGGGATGGTCGTCACCACCTCGGCTGGCAACAGCGGTCTGCTCGGTGCCAACGCCCCCGCGCTCAACACCATTGAATCCCCCGGCACTGCCCCCGACGCTATTGCCGTCGGTGCCAGCACAAACGCACACATCTGGTACAACACCCTCAACGTCCTCGGCAATGGCGTCCCGTCTGAACTGCAATCGATCAACATGCGCATTACCAACGGCCCGCAATTCACCGCAAATCTCCAAGCGCCCTTGGTGGATGTCGGCACCGTCGGCGTCAA
>JANXUM010000533.1 GCA_025356215.1 Bryobacter sp.
GGCCTCATCTGGTCCAAACAGTACTTCAACTTTTCGGTGGACGAGTGGCTGAAAGGCGACCCAGGGCAACCGCCGCCACCCGCTGGCCGGGCCCAAGGCCGCAACTCCACATGGAAACACCTCTTCAACGAAGACGTAATCTCGATGCCCGACAAGTGGGAATACCCTTGGTATGCGGCTTGGGATCTCGCCTTCCACATGATTCCGTTTGCCCTGGTCGATCCGGATTTCGCCAAGAAGCAGTTGAGCCTCTTTCTTCGTGAGTGGTACATGCACCCCAACGGCCAGATCCCGGCCTATGAGTGGGCGCTATCCGATGTCAATCCTCCCGTCCATGCCTGGGCCTGCTGGCGCGTGTACAAGATCGACGCCAAGCTTCAGGGCAAGCCCGACATCGCGTTTCTTGAGAGCGTATTCCATAAGCTGCTGATGAACTTCACCTGGTGGGTCAACCGCAAGGATTCCGCCGGCAACAACATTTTCGAGGGTGGCTTTCTCGGCCTGGACAACATCGGCATCTTCGATCGCTCCAAACCCCTCCCCACCGGCGGCACTCTTGAACAATCCGACGGCACGTCCTGGATGGCAATGTATTGCCTTAACATGCTCAAGATCGCCATCGAACTGGCCAAAAACAACCCCGTCTACGAGGACATCGCCAGCAAGTTCTTTGAGCACTATCTGTATATCGCCGCCGCAATGAATGGCAGCGGCGAAACGGGTCTGTGGGATGAAGCCGACCAGTTCTACTATGACCGGCTGAAGTTACCAGACGGCACGGAGTATCCGATGCGGGTCCGCTCCATTGTCGGCCTAATCCCTCTCTTTGCCGTCGATACGCTGGACGCCGCCACCATCAACGCACTGCCCGGCTTTCGCCGCCGCATGGAATGGTTTATCGAACACCGGCCCGACCTGGCCGGTAATCTGGCCTCTCTCACCCGCGAGGGCGTTGCCGACCGCCGCCTGCTTTCGCTTGTCGGCCGGGATCGCTTACGCGCCCTTCTCCGCCGCATGCTCGACCCCAACGAGTTCCTGTCCGACTACGGCGTCCGCGGCGTCTCGAAGTTCCACAAAGACAACCCTTACCTCCTCAACGTCGACGGTACGCAATACAGGGTTGACTACGAGCCTGGAGAATCGCAGACCGGCCTGTTTGGCGGCAATTCCAACTGGCGCGGTCCGGTCTGGTTCCCAATCAACTACCTTCTCATTGAGAGCCTGCAGAAGTTCCATCACTATCACGGCGATGCGATTCAAGTGGAATGCCCAACGGGGTCGGGTAATCTGGTCACGCTCGACAAAGTCTGCAACGAACTCTCTCGTCGCCTGAGCAGCCTGTTCTTGGGACAGCGCCCGGCAATGGCCCATCACCCAAAGTTCGCAACCGACCCGCACTTTAAGAACAACCTGCTGTTCTACGAATACTTTGACGGCGACACGGGCCTGGGGCTAGGTGCCAGCCACCAGACCGGCTGGACCGCGCTGGTGGCTAAGCTGATGCAGTCGATCGATTGCTGAAGCCTGCCGGCTGCTTCTGGTGCCAATCTGTCGCGTCTTGATAAGCTTTGGCGACGCGCGCCAGCTTGCCCTCTTCAAACAGATGGCCGGTGAAAAGCAAACCCATCGGGTCGTTATTCGGGAACCCGCACGGCACGACGATCTGCGGCTGGCCGGTCAAATTCGTAATGGTCAGAGTCATCGAACCCGTCGGCGACACCAGCGCGTCAAAGCCAGCCAGATACTCATGGAACTGCCGCATCAGAATTGTGCGCGCCCTCGCGGCCCGAATGTACTCGACGGCCGGCGTCATCCGGCTCGACCGGAAAGAGTTCGGCCAGTCCTGCGGCTTCTGTCCGGCCAACTTCTCGACGCCGCCGTTGCGCGTCAAGTCGTCGAAGGCCGCCCCCGCCTCGACGTTCAGCATCAACACCAGTTCGCGCGACGGCATTTCCGGCAGCTTGGTATCGATCAATTGCATGCCGGTCTTAGCCAGCGCGGCCAGCGCGTCGCTGTAATGCTTCTTTCGTCCTTCGTCGTTGATGCGGTCAAAGTCCGCGCGCAAGACGCCCACCTTGAGCTTGGCAACCGGCGCCGCCGCTTGCCACTCGATCGCCGATGGGTAACGGGCGGCCATGTCTTTGCCATCGGGCCCATCAATCACGCGCAGCACCAACATGCAGTCTTCCACCGTCCGGCAGATGGGCCCAATCTTGTCCATCGTCCACGACAGCGCCATCGCCCCGGTGCGCGGCACTCGCCCAAAGGTGGGCCGCAAGCCAGTGACGCCGCACCGGGTGGACGGCGACACAATGGAACCCAAGGTCTCCGTGCCTAGCGCAAAGGCGACGAGGCCAGCGCCCGTGGCGGACGCCGAACCAGCCGAGGACCCCGATGAGGTTTGCTCGATATTCCAAGGGGTCTTGGTCATCCCGCCAAACCACAATCCGCCCTGGGCGAGGGCGCCCATTGAGAGCTTGGCGCACAGCACGGCACCTGCGGCGGTCAACCGCTCAATCACGGTCGCCGTGTAGTCGAACTGTTGGTCGATGTAGGGTTCCGCGCCCCAGGTCGTCTTGTAGCCCTTCACCGCAAACAGATCTTTGGCCCCATAGGGGAGGCCATGCAGCGGCCCGCGATACTTGCCGCGCTTCAGGTCGGCATCGGCTTGCTTAGCCTGCTCCAGCGCCAGATCCTCGGTCAAGGTGATCGTGCAAAGCAGCGTTGGCGAGTGTTTCTTCAAACGCTCCAGATACATCTTGGTCAACTGCGTCGAAGTGATTCTCTTTGTGCGGATGAGTTGGCCCAGCAGGCTGGCGGGCCAGAACGCCAAGTCTTCGACGTTCTTCCAGGCGGGTAATTTAGCGGCGCGCGAAGGGCGGAAGGGTCGCGGCCCTGTAGGCAGGCTCATGCCCGACAACATCGGCGAAAACGTAATCGCCGGCTCGGTCTCGGACGGAATCTCGATCTTGCGCAGGCTCGCGTAGGAGGCGAGCGACCGGGTGAGGCCAGGCAGCATCATGTCGAGCTGCTCGTCTTTGAACTCCAGGCCGAGCATACTGAGCGATTGCTTTAGCTGGTCGCGCGAGGGCGCGGTATCGGCCGCCATCAATGTGGCGAGCGTCGGGATCATCTGTGCAAGCGTGCGGCGGGTCATGATTGGTCCTTAGCGGGGAAAGAGAGTCGAGTAGGCTTCGAGGTATTTGAGCCCCGCGCCAGTGTTGTAGATGACGATGCGCTCGGCCGGATCCAGGAATCCCGAGGCCAGCAATTTCTCCACCGCCGAGACGCAGGCCGCGCCTTCCGGCGCGACGAACATGCCCTCTTGTTTGGCTAACTCGACACCCGCCTGTAGCGAGTCTTCATCGGAGATCGCAATTGCCGTTCCGCCCGATTCGCGTACCGCGCGCAGGATCAAGAAATCCCCCAGCGGCTTGGGGACGCGGAGGCCACTCGAAACGGTCTGCGCGTTCTCGAAGAACACACTGCGCTCCGCCCCCTCGTTAAAGGCCTTGACGATTGGCTGGCAACCTTCGGCCTGCACGACAATCATCTTTGGCCGCTTGCCCGGCAGAATCCAGCCCAGCTTCTCCATCTCCTCAAAAGCCTTCCACATGCCGATCAAGCCAACGCCACCACCCGTCGGGTAGAGAATGACATCGGGCAGGCGCCATTGCATCTGCTCGGCGAGCTCGTAGCCCATCGTCTTCTTGCCCTCGATGCGATACGGCTCCTTGAGAGTGGACACTTCGAACCAGCCCTCGGCCTCTTTGCGCTCGGCAACGATCTTGGCGCAGTCGCTGATCAATCCGTCCACAAGCGTCACGTGCGCGCCAAAAGCCTTGCACTCGATGTAGTTCGATTGCGGAACATCCATCGGCATGAAAATGTGGCACTCAATGCCAGCCGCCGCCGCGTAGGCCGCCGAGGCACTGGCCGCGTTGCCCGCCGAGGGGATCGCGATCTTCTTGATGCCGAACTCTTTGCACATCGACACCGCGCAGGATAGGCCGCGGGCCTTAAAGCTCGCCGTCGGGTTGAGCCCCTCGTCTTTGATCCAGAGGTCTGTGGCGCCCAGCTTGGGCCCAAGGCGCTTGGCGCGCACTAGCGCGGTCATTCCCTCGCCAAGGGTGACGATGCTGGGCGGCTTGGACACCGGCAGGATCGGCGCGTAACGCCACATATTGGAAGGGCCCGAGGAGATCCACTCGCGGTTCCAGCCGTCGCGCGCTTTATCGAGGTCATAGCGGACCAAGAGCGGCCAGCCGTCCGGCGAAAGGTTCATTGGCTGATTGGCGGGAAAGGTTTTGCCGGTGCCGGAGCACTCAAGATGTGAAACAGTAGTCAATCCGTTATAGTAACGGAATCATGAAAAGTCAGTTTTTCGCGTTGCTTCTGGTGTCGTCCGTTGTGGCCGCTCAGCAAAAGCTCGACGAGGCCTACACGGCTAAAATCCGCCAGTTCACCACCGACAAAATGTTCTTGACCGAACTGGTGGACCACCTGCCCGACGGCGGCAAAGTCCCCAATCCCGAAAAGATCCTGGGCTACGCCGTCGGCACGCCGGCG
>JANXUM010000585.1 GCA_025356215.1 Bryobacter sp.
CGAGAATTCAAGGCTCAGATCGCGCTCCATTTGCACCATCGCCGCGCCGCCCCCGGCTAGGTAATGAAAGGCCGCCGGCAACACCAACGAGATTCCAGCCAGCGCCAAGAGTGTTGTCTGGGCCCGCGCCGCCTGTGCGCTAAATCGCTGCTCCTTGTACTTCATCCCGCCAGCGAGTATCGACGCTCCCAACACCAGCAGGAGGTTGCCGATGATTGAGCCCGTCAGCGACGCCTTCACAACATCGTAAAGGCCCGCGTTCATTGCGCTGATCGCAATGATCAGTTCGGCCGCGTTGCCGAAGGTGGCGTTCAGCAAGCCCCCCAGGCTCTCATTTGTCTTGGCCGCCAGATGCTCGGTGGCCTCGCCCAGCCATCCCGCCAAGGGCAGGATCGCCAGGCAAGAGACGACAAAGATCAGCGTCTGATTTTCATAGTGAGCCAGATGCAAACCAATGGTCAGTGGAGTCAATAGCAGCAGCCAGTTCATCCCTTGGCCGCCTTCCGCGGCTTGCGCTTGCGGGCCGCGTTTTCCGCCGGCACCGGCTCGGCCTTTTGTCCCCAGCGCGCCAACGGATAGACTCGTGCGTGACCGGTACTCAGGTTCTCGATTTCCACGCTCACCAACCCGTTGGCGTCGCATCGGTATCGCTCTTCAACGTCGCATTGGCTGGCTCGATGGTTGTGCCAAATGTCAATCCCCGACAGCTCGGCGGTTGCCTGCAATGCCGGGTCAAAGGGAAACAGAATTTCGTCCCAGTAAGTGATTTCGCCTGCGGGCTGACGATCCTGGCCGATGCGCGTCGACTCAAGAAATCTAAAATGTCCCAGGTTGTGCGCGGGCCGGTAACGCCGCCGAACCAGCAACGGCGCCTCGCCCACCGCTGGCAACTCGACGCCCTTCTCGAAGATCGGATCGAACACAATGCGCCGGCCCAGGTCCGCCTCGCGCCACACGCCAAAATATTGATGGAAGCGCTCGCGCAGCGTGTAGCCCGAATCGTGGTCGGCATGGATCGCCAAACCGATCGCCGTCGCCGCCTGCATATAGGCGCTACGCTTCACCTTCTTGCCGTACTGCTCGCGCAACTGGCGCGACACCAGCGGCAACTCGCTGCCGCCGCCCGTCACATACACGGCTTCAACCGCATCAATGCCGCCCCACAAGGCCAGTAGATCGCCGGTGGCATGCGTCGTCTCGGCCACCAGTGGCCAAGCGCGCTCATAGTAATCCGCCACCTGCACGGTCGTTCTTCCGCCCTGCTCCAAGATGCCGTCGAAATCGATTTCCACCTTGCGCGTGTTCGGGTGCAGCGCTTCCTTTTTCTCGCGGCATGCTTCGATCAACTGGAACCACTGCCGCTGATTCAACTGGCTGCTGTCGGAGCCTACTGTTTCGAGAGCCATCTCCGCCAGCACCAGATCGAACTCGTCGCCACCCAATGTCGAGATGCCTTCGCTCGCCAGCACACTGCGTTCACCTTCGCTCATCGCGACAATCGACGCGTCAAAAGTGCCGCCGCCCAAATCGTAAACCAGGATGCGGTCTTTGGTCATTTTGTTACGATGGCCGAATTCAATCGCCGCCGCCGACGGCTCGTTCAACATGGCAAGCACGTCAAAACCCGCAAGACGAAACGCTTCGGCGGTGAGAAACCGCTGATTGGAATTCGCGTGTGCCGGTATGCCGAGGATGGTCTGCAGCGGCTCGCCTGCCGCGATCGTCAGATTCGAAGACGTCAAGATCGCCGTCTTCAACGCAGTCGCCAAACCACGATACAAAGCCACGGCTGGAAACCGATGCTGCCCCACGCCAATCGGCGTATCGGGGCCCACCTCACTCAGCAAACGCTTCAGACTGCGGATCGTGGTCCATCCGGGTTCGGCTTGCTTCGACCACGCATCCCATCCGAAGGCGCACTGCGTCTCGGCGTTGTCGCCAAAGGCCGCCAGGGCGGGGAACCACTCGCGACTCGCGCCATCGGGACACTCAAACGACACCAGAGGATAGTTGCCCCGGTCCGCGACGGACACGACAATACGCGTCGTGCCAAAATCTACGCCTAGCTTCAAGGCGTGGTTTGCTCCATCCCTACATGATAAGGCCCGCAAGCCCGTCGGCTTTACCTAGATCGAGTTCACGCCAGAAGCAAGGAATCCGCCGTCCACCGCAATGCTTTCGCCGCTAATGAAGCTGGCCGCGTCGCTGGCCAGCAGCACGCAGGCACCCACCAACTCCTCCGGCCTGCCAAAACGCTTCATCGGCGTTCGCATGATGAACTCGCGGCCTCTCTCAGTGCCGTTCAATAGCGCCGAATTCAGTTCAGTCGGAAACACACCCGGCGCGATGCAGTTCACGTTAATGTCGTCGCCCGCCCACTCCACCGCCAAGGATCGCGTCAGGCTCAGCACCGCCGCCTTCGAGGCGCAATATGCGGTCACCTGGGTCAAGCCAACAAACGAACTTAAGCTTGCGATGTTGATGATCCTGCCCTTGCCGCTCGCCTTCAACGGCGCGTAAAAACTCTGGCAGGCGCGCAGCATCCCGGTCACATTTACGTCCATCACGCGATTCCACTCGGCCTCTTCGACATCGATCGTCGGCTTGCGAAAAGTCTGTCCTGCGGCGTTTAAAAGAATGTCCACGCCGCCAAGCTCCGCC
>JANXUM010000253.1 GCA_025356215.1 Bryobacter sp.
CCATGACCTTGGTCATGCCTCCGAACAAGAGCGGGAATACGATGACGGGCAAGGCGACCATGCTGAGAAGAGTGCGCCGATCGCGGATCAGATCCACGAGTTCTTTTATGTACACAGTCAGAATCACAGCGAGTTTCATGCGGCCTCCCCAAGCGTCAAAAGTTCCAGAAAGATCTCGCGCAGCCGCTGCTTGCCGGTAGCGGCGCGTAGCTCATCCATCGTGCCGCAGATCTTGAGCTGACCGTGATTGATGACGGCAATGCGGTCGCACAGGTACTCGGCCTCTTCCATGATGTGCGTCGAATAGATGATGCACTTGCCGTCGCGCTTGGCATCGAGGATGTTGCCTTCGATGATGCGCGCGGTAGGCAAGTCAAGGGTCGCCGTGGGCTCGTCGAGAATCAGCACCGGCGGGTCGTGGATGAGAGTGCGGGCGATGGAGGTCTTTTGTTTCATGCCGCTTGAGAGCTTGTCGGAGCGGGTATCGGCGAAGTCACGCATATCGAAGCGATCGATGAGAGCATCGGCGCGTTGGGTGAGTTGCGCCTCCGGGACTTCGGCCAAGCGCCCGAAGAAGACCAGGATCTCGCGAGGCGTAAGGCGCGGGTAGAGGCCCATGTCGCCGGTGAGAAAGCCGATCTGCTTGCGCACTTCGGCGGGGTGAGTGTTGATATCGAAGCCATTGACGGAGACGTTGCCGCCGGTGGGCTTGAGTAGAGTGGAGATCAAGCGCAGCGTGGTGCTCTTACCCGCGCCGTTGGGGCCGAGCAAGCCAAAGATTTCTCCGCGCTCGACCTCAAAGCTCACCTGGTCGACCGCTTTGACCGTGCCGCGCTTGCTGTCTTGAAAGGAGCGGCAAAGGCCTTGAACTTGTATCATGCGTTGTTCGATTGTACAAACAATGCGATGCGGCGCGAATCGCCGCCCAGGTGATCGAGCTTGACGGCGAGGGTGCCGGAGGGCCACAGCGACGGGAAGCGCTCCCCCCATTCGATGAGCGTAAGAGCGCGGCGGTCGAGCAGGTCGTCGATACCGAGCGACAAGACTTCCTGCTCTGTCTCGAGGCGGTAGAGGTCGATGTGGAAGACACGGGGCGGCTCTCCGTATTCATGGATGAGCGGGAAGGTGGGCGAGCTGACATCGTCGCGCTGGGCGGCCCCCCGCGCCTCGGCGATACCCTTTACGAGAGTGGTCTTGCCCGCGCCGAGATTGCCGATCAGCAGCACCGCGCCCCGATCAGGCAAGAGAACAGAGAGCTTGGCCCCGGCGGCAATCGTCTCTTCTTCAGAGTGCGTCTCGAAGCTAGCCAAGTTCATGGAGCGCCTCGGGCAGATGATCGCAAAGGCGGGAGGCGAGAGAGGTCATCTCGTGGCCATGACTGGCGGCTAGCTCGCCACAGCGGCCATGAAGATAGACGCCAGCGAGCACGGCTTGTTGCGGGTGGGCCGGGTGTTGACTGAGCAGGGCGGCGATCAGGCCGGTGAGGACGTCGCCGGAACCACCTTTTGCCAGGGCGGGAGAGCCCGTCGGGTTGATCCAGGCTTGGCCGTCGGGAAAGGCGACGACGGTGCGTTGGCCCTTCAGCGCGACGGTGCAGTTGACAAGGGCGGCGAGACTGCGGGCGTCTTCCACACGGTCGCCGAGATCGCGGCCCAGCAAGCGCCGCATCTCGCCGGGGTGGGGTGTGAGGACGCGGGGGAAACTGGTGCGGTGGCCTTCGGTGAGCGGGGCGAGGTTGTTTAAGGCATCGGCGTCGAGCACAAGGGCGGCGGGCCAGTGCTGATAGAAGCCGGCAACGAGGTCGCGCATCTCTGGACTGGTTCCCAAGCCGGGCCCGATGGCGAGGACGCTCTTGCCTTCAAGGTCGCGCGCCATGCTCATCCAATTGCCCAGCATGAGGTCAGGCAACTGAGGACGGAATTCGGCGTCCGGCGAGAAGAGCGTGGCTAAGCCAGCGCCAGCGCGCAAGCAGGCCTCCCCGGCCAGTTGCAGTGCGCCGTGCTTGCCTGCCGAGCCACCCAGGAGAGCGACATGGCCGAAGCTGCCCTTGTGGCTATCGCGGGCGCGGGGGGAGGCTATCGGGGCGAGGTCGGCGGGGGCGGTGAGGTTGAGCTTGGCTGTTTCGAGGAATCGGGCTGGGATGCCGATGGGCGCAACGACCACTTCACCGATCTCGACCTGGTCAGACTTGTGGGCCGTGAAGGTGACCGTAAGGTCGGCGCGTACGGAGCCCGTTGGGACGTCGACAGCCACGCGCTTGGCGAGCGGAAGCTTGTTGATGACCTCAATAAGGCTGGCGATGGGATCGCGCGGCGGACCGTTTTGGCCGATGCCAAGCAGCGCGTCAATGGCCAAAGTAGTGGCTGGAAGGTCGAGGGGCAATTGCATCGTGTAGGGGATACCAAGGGCCTCGATCATGCGAAGTTGGGTGGCGCAGTCAGCGGTCATCTCCTCAGCTTCGAAGGCGAGGATTACCGTGAGTGACGGAGGACTGTGGTGGACGTGTAGCAGGCGGGCAACGGCCAGCCCGTCGCCGCCGTTGTTGCCTCTGCCACAGAAGACGGCAATGCGTTGGGCACTGAGCGGGGAGTAGCGCTTCTCGAGTTCGTGCAGCACGCCGTAAGCGGCGTTCTCCATCAGGACGACAGAGGGGATGCCCGCCTCGATGGCGGCGGTTTCGACCGTGCGCATCTCGGCCCCGCTGAGCAACTTCACCTGACAGCCGCCGTGAGGATCTTCTCGAGTTGCTGTAGGCTGTTGGACTTGCCCATGACGATCAAGAAGTCGCCCGTATCGATCTGCGAATCGCCATCAGGGTTGAACTCCATCTCGCCGGAGCGGCGGCGGATGGCAAGAACGGAGATGCCGTACTCTTTGCGCAAGCCTTTGAGGTCGCGCGCGGAGCGGCGGGCGAAGGCCGAGCCTTCTTCGACGCAGAGCTGCTCGATGCCGACGTCGACAGAGCCGTCGATGGTGGCGTAGTCGAGGAACTGAGTGACGTGAGGGCGGATGATCGATTGGGCGAGCCGGGACCCGGTGAAACCGTAGGGAGAGAAGACGGCGTCGGCTCCGGCGCGCCTGAGCTTGGCATCGGCTTCGTCTTCGTTGGCTCGCGTCGAGACGTTCATGGCGGGGTTGAGTGTCTTGGCCGAGAGGGTGAGGAAGAGGTTGTCCGCGTCGGTGGCAAGGGCGGCGATGAGGCCGCGAGCCCTATCGATCCGAACCCCGCGCAGGGTCTCATCGCGGGTGCAATCGGCGAGCACCCCGAGCATGCCGGCCTTGAGAACCCGCTCAACGCGGTCCTCGTCGTTGTCAACGACGACGAAGGGCAGGTTGGAGCGTTGGAGTTCAAGGGCCGCGCCGCGACCGACGCGACCGAAGCCGCAAATGATGAAGTGGTTTTGGAGTGAGTCGATCATACGTTGCCTGCGCTTGCGCGCGAAGTAATGGTCCAGTTGGAGCTCGATGATGGTTGATGTCATCATGCCGACGCCAAACAGGATGGCATTGACGCCGACCAGCAACAGAACGATGTTGAAGACGCGGCCAGCGGTGGAGAGCGCTCTGACCTCATAGTAGCCGACGGTGGTCAGAGTGATAACCGTCATGTAGAGGGCGTCGAACCAAGGGTAATGTTCGATGAGGACGAAGCCCACGGTGCCCAGCAGGATCAGGGCGGTCATGAGACCGAAGAACAGAGCGGCGCGGCGGCGAAGGATCTCCATGGACGATCAGGGCCGACGGGCGATCAATAGCGTCATGTCGTCTTGCAGCTCTTCCGAGCCGGTCCATTGCCAGACTGCTTCCATGACGGCTTCGATGATGCCGTTGTCGGGGAGGTGGGCGTTCTTCTTGACGACATCGATGAGGCGGTCTTCGCCGAACATCTCGTCGTAGTCGTTCTGGGGCTCCGAGATGCCGTCGGTGTAGAGGAGGATGAAGTCCTTGGGCTCAAGTTGGATGGTGCTCTCGCCGTATTTGGCGAAGGGGAAAGCGCCGACGACCATGCCGTCGACCTCGAGCAGGATCGCCTCACCATTGCGGATGAGGATGGGCGGCAGATGACCGGCATTGGTGTAGCGCAGCAGGCCGGTCTCTTCGTCGTAGATGCCGAGGAAGAAGGTGGAGAACTTCTCGGGAGCGGTGTTGGCGTAGAGCTGCTTGTTGAGCTCGGTGACGACTTCCGAGCAGCACATGTTGAGGCTGGAGCTTTGGATGCGGGAGCGAAAGCTGGACTGGACGGTTGCCATGAGGAGCGCGGCGGAGATGCCCTTGCCGGCGACATCGCCCATCGAGAAGCAGATCTCGCGGGGCGAGAGGCGGTGAAAATCGAAGTAGTCACCGGAGACCATCCGCGCTGGCTGGTAGTGCGCGGTGAGGGCGATGTGCCTGGATTCGGGAACGAACTTGGGGTAGAGCTGGCGCTGGACTTCGCTGGCGATCTCGAGTTCGGCGTTGAGGCGTTCGTTCTCTTTGGCGACCTTGAGCAACTGCTCGAGGTTCTCGGTCATGCGATTGAAGGAGTCGCCGAGTTGGGCGAGCTGGTCGCGACCGGTGAGGAGGATGCGATGAGAGAAGTCGCCTTCCATGACGCGGTTGGTGCCCTCATAGATGTCGTGGACGGCGTTGGTGATGGTGCGGGTGAGGGTGACGCCGATGATGAGGGCGATGATCTCGAAGATGAGGAAAAGCGAGGCGAAGAAGATGAGCGGCGCAAGGGAGAAGTTCTGGTCCCAATCGGCCTTGGTAGAGAAGAAGATCCTGAGAACGGAGAAGACGCGGGTTTGGATAAGGAGGATGGCGCGGTCCGAGGGAGTGGGGCCTTCCCAGACGGTGACGGGGATGGGCGCGAACCAGGCAAGTTGAACGTCGGCGCGATTGATGGGCGCGGGAACGGGGACATCGGGAGGGGCGGCGGCGGCGCGGCGGCGCATCCGGATGCGCAGTCCTTTCTTGCTTCGATCGCTATCTTCACCAAGGGAGACGGGGCCGAGCTTAGGGACGAGGCTGGAGAGGTAGGCGGTGGATAGCGGCGCCATGGCGGTGACCTCGGCATCGGCACTGCGGACGTGGGCCCAGACGTAGTACTCGTTGCCCATGCGGAGAATGCCTGAGTTGTCCTTTAACGCGGCAGGCGGTTTTTGGATGCTTGCATCCTCGGGGTAGACGTAGGTCTCGGCTTGATCGACGCGGATCTCGAAGTTGGGGAAGCGCTCTTCGAAGTAGGTGCCGAGGCGTTCGATGGCGGGAAGGCGGCGGTCGGCGGGGACGCGCAGGACGGACTCGACGGCGCCTTGGAGGGTACCGACCTGGCGGTCCAGTTCGCTGGTGACCAAGTAGATGGCCATCTGGCTGGTGATGAAATAGCCGACGATCCCGCTTAAAGTAATCAGGAGGAGAAGCGGAACGAGGGCGATGAAGACGTAGGCGACGATGAGACGATTGCGCAGGCGCCAGATGAGACTCCGCAGCATCAGTTTGCCCAGGCGCCAGATGGCGATCGGGGCCGTGACGATGAGGCCCATCAGCGAGACAGCGATCCAGAGGTCACCGAAGCCAAGCTTGTAACTGAGGGCCAGCAGGATGACAAAAGCGGCAAAGAGGCGCTCCCACCAGCCAATTCGGCTGATGGCCTCACGAAGCGTCAATTTACGGGGCGGGGCGATGAGCGGCGTCACACGCGAGAGCTGGCAATGGCTGGAGTCTTGACTTCAGCCGGGGACAGCGGAACCTCCGGATTCAAGTATAAGTTCGTGAGGCCATCTTTGAGGAGTTCGAAGGCGGAATCGACGTCGTCGGCGAAGTGGAAGAGATTGAGATCCTCAGGACTGATCATGCCGTACTTGACGAGCGCATCGAAGTTGAGGACCTCATGCCAGAAAGCGGTGCCGTAGAGGACGCAAACCATTTTCTTGCGGAGCTTGCGGGTCTGGACGAGGGTGAGTATCTCCATGAGTTCGTCGAGGGTGCCGAAGCCACCGGGGAAGACGACCAGAGCCTTGGCGAGGTAGGCGAACCAGAACTTGCGCATGAAGAAGTAGTGGAACTCGAAGCTGAGGTCGTTGGTGATGTAGGGGTTAGGAAACTGCTCCATTGGCAGGCCGATGTTGAGGCCGATGGAGAGGCCATCGGCGTCGATGGCGCCGCGATTGGCGGCCTCCATGATGCCGGGGCCGCCGCCGGTGCAGACGACAAATTTGCGCGTGGTTTGGGTGAGGCCCATGGACCACTCGGTCATGCGGCGGGCGAGTTCGCGGCAGTCGGTGTAGTAGCGGGCCATGGGATGAGAAGCAAAATCGGGGGCCTCGGGCGAGGGAATTCTGGCCGAGCCGAAGAAGGCCATGGTGTCGTGGATCTGGTGGATGCGGAATTCACGCAGCGGGTCGAGGTACTCGGACAGGATGCGGACGCTGCGGGCCTCGGGGGACTTGAGGAACTCAGGCTTCTCGTAGGCGAGAGGGTCTTTAGGCGGACGGTTCGGCATTGATTGGGTTCGTTTCTTCTAAAGTTTTCAGACGCGCTTGGAGGTCGCGGAGGGTTCGGACCATTTCGCCAAGTTTGGGGAAGGCGGTGATGGAGCGGCGCCATTCGCGGTAGTCGAAGGCGGGCGAGCCGGAGACGATGTGGCCGGCTTCGACATCGTGGCCGATGCCGCTTTGAGCGTAGATTACGGCGTTGTCATGGATCGTTAAATGGCCGGAGACGCCAACCTGGCCAGCGAGGAGGACGGACTTTTTCAAGATGGTGGAGCCGGCGAGGCCGACCTGGGCGCAAATTATGTTGTCCTGACCTACGACACAGGCGTGGCCGACCTGGACGAGGGAGTCGACTTTGGCTCCTCGTTCTACGCGGGTTTCGCCCATGGTGGCGCGGTCGATGTTGGTCAGAGCCTGGATCTCGACGTCGTCTTCGATGACGGTGACGCCAGACTGGACGATCTTGTGATGCGAGCCATCGGCGCGCTTGGCGAAGCCGTAGCCATCACCGCCGATGACGACGTTATTTTGCAGGATGACGCGATTGCCGATGCGGCAGAACTCGCGAACGACGGAGTGGGAGTGGGCGAGGAAGTTGTCGCCGATTTGCGCGCCGGCGTAGATGACCGTGTGCGGATGGAGCGTGGCATTGGCACCGATGCGGACGCCGGCACCGATGTAGCAGAAGGGACCGATGGCCGCGTTGGGGCCGATGACGGCATCGGGTTCGATGTGCGCAAGCGGGGAGACGCCCGGGGCGAGTTGCGGCGGCTGGTAGAAGAGTTCAAGGGCGCGGGCGAAATCGAGATATGGATTTGATGAGATCAAAGTGGGCAAGTGCGGCAGGGGCTGAGCCGCGATGATGGCGGCGGCTTGCGTGTTTTTGACCTTGTGTGCGTACTTTGGGTTGGCCAGGAAAGTGAGTTGGCCCTCTCCGGCCTGTTCCATGCCGGAGAGGGAGTGGATGTCGGGGTCGCCAGCACCGGCGACAGGGCACGAAAGGCGTTGCGCGATCTCAGATAAGAGCATCGTTCTCTATTGTGAGCGAGTGGCGCAGGCTTCGGAGCAGTACTTGCCCTGAATCATGCGGTCACCGGGGGTGTAGGTGCCGCAGACGGCGCACTTGCGCAGGGGAGTGGCGGTGCCAGATGGTCCGGCGGCATTGGCAGTGTTTGGCCCAGCAGCATTTGGGTTTGCTTTGTTCGAATCGGGATTTACCATCTGCCCGACCTCGCGCGTGATCATTTGAATCACTCCGCGGATGAAGGCGGCGGCGATGGCGGCAATCAGCAATCCGATCAGTGCGCGTATCATCTGCTAGGTTTGTACTCCCAAGGAACTTCCATGATCGCAAATGGGGACGGACGCAGGTTTGGCGTCCGCCTGTTGGGGAATGTCAGAGCGGGTTCGATTGTCGAAGAACTGGGGGCTGCTTGGAATCGCATACCCCAGAGGGGGACGGATCCAAATTACGGGTCCGTCCCCACCCTTGTTACTTGCTGAGGCCGGTCTGCTTTGCGATTCGGAGTAACTCCTCGATGCTTAGACTTGCGAAGGGGTTGTCCCCGCTTGCCGGCGTTGCCTGATTGGGTTTGGTTTTTGCGTCCTTCAACATCTGCTTGGCGGTGTCCTTCACTTCCTTCGTTTGGTAGAGGAGGAACTGGGCTAGGTAGTTGGGACTGGTTCGACCGAGATCGGATTTGCGGAGTTCGGCGGTGGGGAGGGACTTCGGAATGACGACTTCTTTGCCCATTACACAGTGCTCGGCGTAGACTTCGTAGGCGGCGACTCTGTCTCGCTGGAGGTTGCGGAGTTCGCGCATGGCTTTGTCTGCCCGACGTTCGAGCGCGGCCGCCATTTTGAGGGTTCTCTCAAGTTGGGAGAAGGCTTTGGCGTCGATTGGGTTTGCTATCCAGCATTCTTCGGCGAATTCCTCCCACAGGCGGGCGCGAGTGGTTTGGAACATCGCCCAGGCGTAGCGCTGGAAGGCGGCGTCTTCGAGTTCGGTCTCCGGGGCGCAGTCTTTGCGGAGCTTTTGGGCGAAGGCGCGGTAAGCTTCGGCGTGCTCGGGGTTTGCCGCGATCAGGGTTTCGGGGGTTGGGTTGAGGCCGTTGGCGGCGATCTGTTTTTCGGTTGACATGTTCGTTCTCCTAAGTCGTTTATAAATAGCGAGAGGCGGCCCAGCACTGGTGCGCTTGGCCGCCTCTACGTGAAGAGTATACGAAGCGACGGTCTGAAAACGAATCATCCATCGAAGACAACGATCGTCGATGTGTCTTGTTTTGTTCGGGTTGGGTGCTATTTCGACAAGTTGAAAAAATCCGTGAACGCGGGCGTTAGGCTGCATGAGGAACGAATCGCTCATGTTCAGAGCGGATGAGGTTCCCAACTTCCGAGTAGGCGACCGTCCGGGGGATGGGTGGGTACAACCGCGTATGCAGGAGTGGCCACTCCGGACCATGACGGCACGTCCTTACCCCTCCACCGTACAACAGGTCGACGCGTGGGCAGGCTTGGCCAGATCGATACCGGATACGGTATCCTCCGTATGTGGCCTCTATTCAAAAGATGCTATCGAAAATGCGCCTGGTGCAGACGGGCTGGCGTATCGAAGAATTGCAATCAGTTGCCAGCGACAACTATTTAGAGTGGCGTCGGCCCGGTCGCGGTGGCAGCCACGTGATTTTCAGCTCACCCCGTGTGCGGGAGATCGTATCTGTACCGTCAAAGCGGCCCATCAAGCCCATCTACATCAAGCAATTCCTTGCCCTGGTCGACGCGGCAATCGAGGTAAAGCAAAATGAAAGCCAAAAGTAAGCCGACTCCTGATGCTTATCAGTTCATCGTTCGCCCACTTTCAAAGGAAGAAGGCGGTGGCTATCTCGTTGAGTACCCCGATATTCCGGGCTGTATGTCTGATGGCGAGACGATCGAAGAGGCAATTGCCAACGGCCGGGAGGCACTGCGCGATTGCTTGGACGTTTTCAGCGAGTCTGGGCTCAAAGTTCCCAAACCTGAAGTTTCGGCTGCCCAGTGGCGCCAGCGTCTGCCCCGCACGCTTTACTCGAAGTTGACCAAACAGGCGGAGCGCGAGGGAGTAAGTATTAACAGCTTGGTAACGGCGATCATTGCCGAGGCGATCGGCGCCAAATTGGGACGACCACCAGCGACTCGTTAGCCAACTCGGGAGAGCTGCCGAGGGAGATCTCCCGCGTCAAAAGAAAACATCGCGTCCAACGCCCATAGCAATCTTGCGCCTGTTGGACCTGAACCAATCAAAGACCGCAGTTGGGAGTTCGCTGGCGGCAGTGAACTCCCAACAGTCCTATCGTCACTCGATGGAAGAGTTCATCCATTGGTACAGTTCCGAACCTCGGCTGCCTTTTAGCCGCGCCGTCGTTCTTCGATACCGATTTTTCCTTGAGCAGAAGGGCGTCGCTTCTTCCAATTGGACTTCAAAACTGGGTCACGCGGACTCAGCTTTGCGGACTCAGATTTAACGAGTTGCGCGTCACCGTCCGAAGGCTGCATTATGAGCGATCAAATTGAATTACCAAGCTTAGGCTACTCCGCAAACCCGAATCAACGGACAGCCTTGGAAGGTAATGCCGCACTCAGGTGGCGAGCCATTCCTCCTTTTCTACCACCGTCTCGTCGGCGCTTTTGGCAGTGCCGATTCGGTCAACATCTTGCGGAATAATTTGTTTACCTAGCTCGCGGCTGATCGCTCTACAGCGAGCATCGAAGAACTTTCCATATTCATCCGTCATTACGCCGAAGGCACCATTCAATTTAATGAGATGAGTAGACAAGCACTTTTCGATTTCTAGATTATTTTTTATAAACCTCTTCATGTAGGTCTTCGGGGACTGCGCTTGGATGACCCGCTTGTTCAGGAAGTCATCGACTAATGTTATGTTGGCCACGTGGTTAATGCGCCACGCTTCTTCGCCACGCTTTTCTAACCAGGACTTCGGAAAGAAATGGTGGTAGTTCTTGCTGTTTGCCTGCTTCAGGAAACTGTTATCGAGGCGGACGATTGAGTTGTCGATGAAGGACTTCGGCTCCTTGTGGGCGAGAACACAAAGGATCGCTTTTACAAAGCTTCGACTTGTGCTGAAGTAGCCTTCGTTCCTGATGAAGTCCGGCGTGACGTCGGCGCTTCCGGGAATCCGTGGTTACCCCGGGGAAACGGCGTTCTGGGAAGTTGCCAGCTTCTTTTGGCCTAATCACGGTCCATCCGGAAATTGGCCGGGAACTCAGCAACCCGGCGGATCACCCCGCCATCTCTCGCGGGGCGCTGTTGTTGGAGCCCCTGACCGTCTCACGACTCTCGAAAGTGGCTTGTAGCAAGGTGTATTCGCCGCCGAAGGGGGCGCGGTGAGCCTTAGCGTTGCAATCCAGTTCGATGCCTTGCCGCCGGGTGGTTGCGAAGTTCTTGAAATAACCGAAGCCGGTCTGTTCGGAGGCGACAAAGCGTTGGGAGTTTTCGGCTGAGACTTCTTGCCAGACCATGGCAAACACAGCGAACGCGAAGGACGCTCGCAATCACCAGGGTGCTGGTAGTGCCGATGGAGCGTTCCCTTTATCAATCCACTCCGCCGTCACCCTTTGGGATTGCCGAGCAGTGAAATGAGGTAGGCTTGAGCCGGTTGCCCCGCGCGGATTGCCTTCCAACTGTGAAATGCCTCTTGGACAAGCGTCACTTGTGTCAACACTTCGGTGCGACTCCATTGCTTTGAGTTGTCGTAATCTGCCGTGTGCCGCTGCTGTTGGGACTGAAAGAATGTATCTGAAATGTTGTGCAGGTGGCGGTAGGAGTCCAGTTCGGGGCCATCTGGCGGATTCGAGCCGATGAGACGTTTGCACTCCCCGCGCTGCTTGTCGGAGGCAGCTTTCATTTTGCCGTGCTCGAAGAACCGAGCTAGCATTGCGCGCTGATCGACCTGTTTCCAGTTCAGCGTGGCTTCGTAAATCAGAAGGTGAAAGAGCGCATAGTATGCCGTGGAAATGGCGCGGCGCAGGCTTGCCTGCCGGGGACGTTTCTTTTCGCGGTTGGCTAAGTGCTGGGCCTGTTCCAGTAAATCATCATGGAATGGCATCGGCTTAGGCCCAAGCGGGTTCCTTTAGATTGTCCTGCTCGGACTTGCTGCGAAAGTTGAGATAGGCGTGCAGACCAAAGCTCTCGACGTCCACTTCGCGCTCGAGATTCATGGCAACGCGTTGTGCGACTCCGTGCAGACGCGTGGGCTTGGCCGCTTCATCAGAGAGCAGTACGCGGAAAAAAATGGAAGGATCGCCGGTCCAATCCGATTCCAGGCTGTAGCGAATGAGCACCACATCCGGGCGCAAGGATTCTTCGGCGCGGCGAACCGCGTCGGCTACTTCCTGTTGGTGAACAAAACCTCTAGGGGAGATAGGCACATCTAGATTATCGCGCAGGGCAGCACAAGAGCGCAGCGAAGGCGTTGACGGCGCGGCATTCGTGCAGGCGTTACTTGACGAACTCAATGCTCGCGCTGCGGCACGACGAGAAGCGTGAAGAGCGACGACGTTCTCTTAGCTGAGGCGCAAGAGGATCTCGCGGAAGTCAGGGCGCGGCTAGGCGTTGAGCTTGGAGTGGACGCGGCTGTAGCCGAAGTAGACCACGAAGCCGATGAGCATCCAGATCAACGCGGTGACCTGGGTTGTGCGGTCGAGCCCGATGATCATGAAGGAGCAGACCACCACCGCCAGGATCGGCACCAGCGGCACCAGCGGGGTGCGGAAGGGGCGGGCCATGTTCGGATGCGTCTTGCGCATCATCCAGACTCCGACGCTCACCAGGACGAAGGCGAAGAGGGTTCCGATCGAGGTTAAATCGCCCGTGATGTCTCCGGGCAGCAGAACCGCAATCAATCCCACGAAGACGAAGAGGATCATGTTGGACTTGTAGGGCGTGCGGAACTTGGGGTGCAGTTCGCTGAAGACCTTGGGGAGCAGACCGTCGTTCGCCATTGAGAAGAAGACTCGGCTTTGACCGAGTAACATCACCAGAATGACACTGGAGAAGCCCGCCAGGATGGCGACGGTGACTAAGGTGGCCAGCCAGCCGTAGCCGGGCATGAAGTTCTGAATTGCGTAGGCGACGCTGGCTTCTTTGCCCTTTGCGGGGTCGGCGAAGTCGGTCCAGTTGGCGATGCCGGTGAGGACGTGACCGAACAAGATGTACAGCACGGTGCAGACGGCGAGGGAGCCCATGATGCCGATGGGCATGTCGCGTTCAGGCCGCTTGGCTTCTTGTGCCGCCGTCGATACGGCATCGAAACCGATGAAGGCGAAGAAGACGATTCCGGCACCGCGGAGCACGCCGCCCCAACCGTGTTTGAAGAAGTCTTCGTGACCTACGACGCCGTCCGGAATCATGTAGGGGACGTGATTTGCGGGGTTGACAAATTGCCAGCCGAGGCCGATGAAGAGGATGACAATCGCCATCTTGATGAAGACGATGACCGCGTTGATTTTGGCGGATTCTTCTGTGCCTTTGATGAGGAGAAGCGTGAGGAGAAGGAGGATGAGAAGGGCGGGTGCGTTGAAGATTCCGTGGACACCAGTGGGGGAGACTTGCAGCGGCGAGTGGCACCATTCGTAGGGGATTGTGCCGCCCACCAGCTTGTTGAGGTATTCGCTCCAGGCGATGGCGACAGTGGCGGCGCCGAGGGCGTATTCGAGAATGAGGGCCCAGCCGATGGTCCAGGCGGTCATTTCGCCCATCGTGCAGTAGGCGTATGTGTAAGCGCTGCCGGCGATGGGAATCATGGCGGCAAATTCAGCGTAGCAAAGGCCAGCGAAGGCGCAGCCGATGGCGGCGACGATAAAGGAGAGCGTGACGGCGGCACCGGCGGCTTCTGCCGAGGCCGAGGCGGTACGCACAAAGAGGCCCGCGCCGATGATGGCTCCGATGCCGAGGGCGATTAGGTTTTTGGCGTCAAGGGTTCGTTTGAGCCCTTGGCTTTCGGCGGCTTGTTTGAGCAGCCCTTCCACTGATTTCGTTCGAGTCAAACTCATGCGGGAACCTCGTTCTTTTTCCAGATGAAGTAGACCGGGATGCCCAGCAGCACGATGATCAGACCCGGCCAAGTGTAATTCGGCTTGTACATCAACAGTAAGATTTCGATCAGTCCGGCAAAGACGATGTACAGGAAAGGCAGCACCGGATAGCCGATTGCTTTATACGGACGTTCCATCGTGGGGCGCGTGCGGCGGAGAACGAAGATACCCCAAATGGTCAGTATGTAAAAGAGCAGAACCGCAAATATAACATAGTCGAGCAAGTCGTTGTAACGGCCTGTTAATGTGAGGCCGCAGGCCCAGAGACACTGGACGGCGATACTGACGACGGGGGTTTGGCTCTTGGGGTCGAGCTTGCCGCAGACCTTGAAGAAAAGGCCGTCGTTGGCCATGGCGTAGTAGACGCGGGAGCCGGCGAGGATGAGGCCGTTGACGCAGCCGAAGGTAGAGACCATGATGGCGGCGGCCATCCATTTTTCGGCACCGAGACCGAGGAAGCTTTGGACGACGGCGGTGCCGACGCGGTCCTGGGGCGCGGTCTGAATGGCAGCCAGGGGGAGAACGCTGAGGTAGACGACATTGGCGAGAAGGTAGAGCGCGCTGACGACGCCGACGCCGATGGCGAGGGAGAGCGGCAGGTCGCGCTTGGGGTTGCGCATCTCGCCGGCCAGAAAGGTGATGTTGTTCCACGAATCGGAACTGAAGAGGCTGCCGACCATGGCGACGCCCGTTATCGAGACGACGGCCCAGGTCCAATCGGCGTTGGCCCAGAGGTTGCCGAAGTTGGCTTGGACGGCGGTCTGATTTCGGCCTAGCGCGAGGCCGAGGATGACGAGGCCGAGGAGGGCGGCGATTTTGGCAATGGTGAAGACGTTCTGGACGATGGCACCGGTGCGGACGCCGCGGGTGTTGACCCAACTGAGGATGAGGATGACGCCGATGCCGACAACCTGGAGCATGGGGCCCTGTATGGAGGGGAAGAAGACGCCGGCGAATTTGGCGAAGGCAACGGCGACGGCGGCGATGGTGCCGGTTTGGATGACGACGAAGAAGGTCCAGCCGAAGAGGAAGGCGGGGAGCTTGCCGAAGGCTTCGCGCAAGTAGACGTATTGGCCGCCTGCCTGAGGCATGGCTGCGGCGAGTTCTCCGTAGCTGAGGGCCGCGATGAGCGTGAGGATCGCGGTGACGACCCAGGTGACCAGCAGCAGGCCGGGGGAGTTTACTTGCCGGGCGATGTCGGCGGAAACGATAAAGATGCCGGAGCCGATCATGCCGCCGGTGACGATCATGGTGGCGTCGAGCAGGCCGAGGCCCTTAATCAGATTGGTGTTGCCAGCGTTTGTTGCCATCGTTCGATGTTGTCTCGGAAAGCATCCAGTGTATACGGCGGAGACCAGAGCGCGCTGAGAATTGCGACAAAATCAGCACCGGCGGCTAGAACCTGGGGGGCGTTGGCGAGCGTGATGCCGCCGATGGCGACCAGGGGATGAGGGGAGAGGGGCCGGAGTTGCTTAAGGGCCTCAATGCCTACGACGGGGTCCGGGTTGGCTTTGGAGCTCGTAGGGAAGATGGGGCCGAGGGCGAGGTAGTCGACGGGCTGGTGTGCGCCTTGGGTGAGTTGAGCGGCGTTGTGGGTGGAGAGGCCGAGCTTGGCTTGAGGGCCGAGGATGCGGCGGGCGGAGGCAGGCGGGAGATCGTCTTGACCGACATGGAGACCGAAGCCGAACAGGGCGGCGAAGTCGGCGCGGTCGTTGAGGATGAGGTCTGTACGGATGCGAGCGCAGGCGTCGAGGTCTTTTGCAAAATCCCGATCAAAGGCGCCTTTGTGGCGGATTTGGACCCATTTCAGGTCGGCGCAGGCTTGGACCGCGTCGGACAATCGATGCCCGTGGCGTGCGAGCAGCGCGGTATCGAGGATCGCGTAAAGGGGCACTTACTCTTGAGCGGGGGACTGGTTGTCGGAATCGGCCCAGGCGGAGATCTTGAGACGGCGGCAGACCCAGCATAGGCCTTCGGTTGAGTTGGGGGCGACCTCGCCTGAGCAGACTACGCAACGCTTGATCACTTCGATTTCTTCACCGAAATGAATGTCGATTACCGGGGCCTTGACGTCTTTTTTTGCCACTACGAC
Source organism: Bryobacter sp. (assembly GCA_025356215.1). Classification (GTDB taxonomy): domain Bacteria; phylum Acidobacteriota; class Terriglobia; order Bryobacterales; family Bryobacteraceae; genus Bryobacter. Next base: position 15,658 of record JANXUM010000253.1, read on the forward strand.
TAGCTTAGCTTAGTCGCCCGTGGCACCGGCGGGCGCGGGGGCGGCAGCGGAATTGCGTCGCGCCATCCAGACTTTTACATCCTCGACCGCAGCGTAGCCGACGGGGACGACGAGAAGGCTGAGGAGGAGGCAGAGCATCTGTCCGCCGATGATCGTAATCGCGATGGCCGAGCGCTGCCCCGCCCCGGCGCCGACGCCGATGGCAGTGGGCACAAGGCCCGCCACAATCGAAAGCGTGGTCATGAGGATCGGGCGGAGACGGACGGAGTTGGCTTCGAGAATGGAGTGCATGAGGGGATGTCCCAAGGACCGTAGCCGGTTCATGTAGTCAATTTGCAGGATGCCGTTCTTCTTAACGATACCCAGCAGCAGCAGGATTCCGAGTGCGCTAAACAGATTCATCGTGCGGCCCGTGGCAATGAGCGCAAACAGGGCGAAGGGGATGGACAGGGGCAGGGTGGACAAAATGATGAGGGGTTGGACGAGGCTTTCAAATTGCGCGGCCAGCACCATGTACATAAAGATGGACGCGAGGCCAATGGCGAGAAGCATGTTCTTGGTCGTTTCTTCCAGCACCTTGACCTGACCCGCCACAACTACGCGGTACCCGGGAGGCAGAGTGACGCGCTGAACTGCGGCGGCGGCGGCATCGGCGGCAACGCCGAGCGAGGAGCCGAGTGCGACGTTGCCGTAAACGCCGACGCTGAACTGGCGATTGAAACGGTCGATGCGGCTGGGGCCGACGCCTTGTTCGAGCGAGGCGACAGACTCGAGACGAACAAGGCCTTTGGCGCTGGGCACGAGCAAGCGGCTGAGTACAAGCTTGTCGTCGCGCTGTCCCGGGAGTAGGCGCATCATAACGGGATACTGCTCAGAACTCTCCTTGAAAGTCGAGATCTGATCTTCCCCGGACATCAACATGCGGACAGAAGCGGCCACGTCGCTGACGCGAACGCCGAGGTCCGAGGCCAGGCCACGATCGATCTTTACTTGCAGCTCGGGGTTGTTCAGATTGAGGTTCACCTTAACGTCGACGATGGACGGCTCGCGCAGCATTTCGCCGTTCAATTGTTTGGCAAAGCCGACGAGTTTATTGATGTCCGGACCGAGAAGTTGCAGGCGGATGGGCGCAAACGAATCGCGACCGCCAAGGATGTTGGGGAAGGTGACGCGGGGGCGGGCGTAGGCGAATTCCTTGGCCACGTCGCGGACTTTCTGGCCCATCTCGGTAATCGTTCCGCGCTGGTCCTGAGGCTTGAGATAGACAAAGATGTAGGCCATCGTGACGCGTTGCAGGAAGGGTGCGGCGGTGGGCACAACGGCGGTGACACCGTCGATCGCTTCAAAGCGCTTGGAGATGGCCAGGGCAACTTTCTCCGTACCTTCGAGGGAGGTGCCTTCGGCCATTTCGATAAAGACGCCAAGTTCGTTTTGATCTTCCTGGGGCATCCAGTCCTTACCGATGCGCTCGTACAAGAAGTAAGTGGAACCGAGGGTGACCAGCGAGACCACGAGGATGACCGTGCGATGGTTGAGCGACCAGACGAGCGTTTTTTCGTAGAACGATTCCAGCCAGCCGCGATGGTGGGCGCCGGCGGCTTTTTCGCCCTTCTTCGCCTTCTTGAGCATGCGCGCGGCGAGGGCGGGGGTGAGTGTGAAGGCAACCAGCATCGATACAAGAATCGAGACGGCCATGGTCCAGCCGAACTGGTTGAGGTAGCGTTTGGCGTAGCCGTTGATGAAGGCGATGGGGATGAAGACGATGACCAGCGAGAGGGTGGTCGCCAGTACGGCAAGAGCGATTTCTTTGGTGGCGTAGAGGGTGGCTTCCTCGGGCTCCATGTCGGTCTCGTTGAGGACGCGGTAAATGTTTTCGATGACGATGATGGCGTCGTCAATGACGATGCCGACGGCGAGTGTAAGCCCCAACAAGGTCATGGAGTTCAGTGTGAAATCGAGCACCTTGAGCACTGTAAAGGTGGTGATGATGGAGGTGGGGATGGCGATGGAGCTAATGAATACGGTGCGCCAATCGCGGATGAAAATCCAGATGATGAGCGAGGCGAGTAAGCTGCCCAACACGAGATGTTCTTCAAGAGCGGC
>JANXUM010000074.1 GCA_025356215.1 Bryobacter sp.
GCCAACCTCTGGTTTCAGCAAGGCCTGTCCGCCAGGCACCCTGCGGCCTGCCTCGAACAAGCCAAGACCCTCATCGATACGAAGAAAAACCCGGAAACCCTTCTGCAATGTGCCGCCGCTGGCCGCCTTCCCGAGGCCCAGTACCTCCTCGGTCGCCTCTTCCTCAACCGGACCGCCGCCGAGGACGAGCATCAACGCTACGAAGGCCTTGCCTATCTCGCCCTCTCAGCCAAGTCCGGCTACGCCCCCGCCCTCCGCCGCTGGGATCTCCTGGTCGACGAACTCAACCCCGAGGATCTCGAGCGGATTCAACAACGAGTAGACGAACTCGCCAAGTAGTTTCGCTAAATCTTCGTATCTCTCCCCTGCCGTTCAACCCATTCTGCTGCACTCCAACCCCCGAATCCGGCGATTCGACGAACATTTACTCGTCCCAACGACGACTTGCTTTACTCTCTATGCATACGAGTGGGTCAACCCACCGACTATTGCGACTCACAAGGGAGACTAATGTCCAAGACCGTTAAGATCATTGAAAAGGCCGCCTCGCTGGCCGCCAACGCCACCTGGGCGATCTTTGAAAAGCTGAATCAGGTAAGCCCCAACCCTTCGTTTACCCCCAAGTGGTCCGAGAAGCCTCTCCTCAAGAGCTACCAGAAGACCAAGCCGCCCCTTGGCTGGCCCCGCACCACCGATTCCCTCTGCCCCAAGTGCGTTCCCGACATCCGCAACAAGATCATTAACGGCGAACTTCCTGTCGAGATCCTCAAGAACCAAAAGGTTGGCGAGATCAAGGCCCAGGTCATCGAGCGCGACGGCAAGATCCTCATGGTCAAAGATTGCCCCATTCACGGCCACTTCGAGGACGTCATGGCCATCGATCCCGTCTTCTTCAAGCACCTCGAAGACGTCTTCCCCGGTCGCGATATCCGCGCCCACAACGACAAGGACCTCCACAACCACGGCTCCTCCACCATCACCCACGGTCGCGGCGCCGTTCTCACGATCGACCTCACCAACCGCTGCAACATGATGTGCGATCCCTGCTTCATGGACGCCAATCAGGTCGGCTTCGTCCACGAACTCTCGTGGGAGGACATCACCACCATGCTCGACAACGCGGTGAAGATCAAGCCCCGCCGCCAGATGTCGGTTCAGTTCTCCGGTGGCGAGCCCACCATGTCTCCCTACTTCCTCGACGCCGTTCGCTACTCGCGCAAGGTCGGTTACAACTCCGTCCAGGCCGCCACCAACGGCATCGAATTCGCTCAGTCCACTGAGTTTGCCAAGCAAGCCGCCGAAGCTGGTTTGCGCTACGTTTACCTCCAGTTCGACGGCATCGGCAACGCCGCCAACTCGCACCGCGCCGTCGGCAACTTGTTCGACGTCAAGATGCGCGCCATTGAAAACTGCTGGTCCAATGGCATTGACATTGTCCCTGTCACCACGATCATCAACGGCATCAACAACGAGCAGGTCGGTCGCATCGTCGAGTTCGCCCTCGACAACCCCAAGAAGATTCCCTTCCTCAGCTTCCAGCCCGTTTCCTTCACCGGTCGTGACGAAGAGGTCACAGAGGATCGCCGCGCCGCTCAGCGATACACCCTTTCCCACTTGGCCCACGACGTTAAGAATCAGACCGGCATCGGTGTCCCCGAGCGCGACTGGTTCCCCATCTCCGTCATGAGCACCTTCGCCGACTTCGCCGACCTCGTTCACGGCCCCGGCGCGGAATGGGGCCAAGTCTCTTGCGGCTGCCACCCCAACTGCGGGATCGGCATGGCCATTATGGTTGACAAGGAAACCAAGGAAGCCGTGCCCGTCACCGCCTTCCTCAACGCCACCCAGTTCATGAAGGACATTGCCAAGCTCAACGACGCGGCCCGTTCCAAGTTCTGGTCCCTCTTCGGCGTCTCCCTCGCGCTCATTCGCAACTACGATCCCTACGCCGCCCCCACCCACTTCCGAATCATGGACCTTCTCAAGAAGTTCGACAAGTCCATGGGCGCCACCGGCAAGAGCTACGGTAAGGTCACTGGTGAACGCACGATGGCCGACATCGAAGTCCGCCGCGGCGACCGTTGGAACTTCCTCTTTGTCGCCGGCATGTGGTTCCAGGATCTGTTCAACTACGACTTCCGCCGCACCGAGCAATGCATCATCCCCTACGCTACCCAAGAAGGCGAGATCTCCTTCTGTGCCTACAACACGGGTGTTGGCTGGCGCAATATCGTCGAGAAGATGCACATGACGGCAACGCTCACCAAGTGGTACGACGAGCATGGCCGCCACAAGATCTACGCCGGCAACAAGAATGTCGACATGAGCTCGATCAATCACTCCCTGCTTCTCAAGCAGGACGCGGTCGAGGCCGGCATCCAGCACGATCTCGATAGCCAAGGCATCGCCAAGAACGCTCGCGAAGAGAAACTTCGCGCCCGCGCCCAAATGATCAAGGAGCAAGAGCACCACAAGGAAATGGAAAAGCTCTATCGCAAGGAGATCCTCAAGGAGCAGACCGTCGAAGGTTTTGTTTCCCTCGACGCCATCAAGCCCGCTGGCATGATGGGCATCGCTCCCGCTCCCAAGCCCGCCGTCCAGCCGGAAACCACCGGCGCACTCGGCGACTAGTTCTACACATTAACGAGAGTCGCAAAATTTCGTTAGTCTCGCACTCGGCCGGATCCTCTCAAGGGTCCGGCCTTTTTTTATAGAATGGTCCGCATGGTTTCTTCCCTCTCCCGCCGCGCCATGCTAGCCGCAGCCGCCGCCCCGCTCGCTCTCCAAGCCAAGTCGCTCAAAGTCTTCGGTGCCCAGCTCTACACGCTGCGCTCCATCATCAATCAAAAGCCGCTGGAAGTCCTCAAGTCGCTCGAAGCCCTTGGCTTCACCGAGGTCGAAGTCATTCGCGGGAATATGTCTCAAATCTGGGACTCGCTCAAGCAGACCAACCTCAAGCCAGTCAGTCTCCACATGGATACCAGCTACTTCTTCAAGGACATCGACAAGCTCAACCCCGCTCTCGACGACGCCAAGGCCAAAGGCATCGAGTACATCGTCTGCCCTTATATCGCCCCCGCCGACCGCGGTGGAGTCGATGTCATCAAGAAGCTTGCCGACACCCTCAACTCCACCGGTGAGCGCGTCAAAGCCGCCGGGATGAAGCTCTGCTACCACAACCACGCCTTCGAATTCGAACCCGTCCCCAACAGTAAAGAGCGTCTGCTCGATGTCCTCATGACTCGCGCCGACAAGAATCTCGTCGGCCTCGAACTCGACATTATGTGGAGCCAGGTCGGCGGCGTTTCCCCCGTCGAGGTCATCAAAAAGTACAAAGGCCGCATTCCCCTGATGCATCTCAAGAACGTCGTCAAGCTCGCCCCCCAATACAACGAGCGCGTCGCCAAAGAGGCCTTCCAGACCGTCAACGGCGGCGTCATCGACATCCCCGCCGTCCTCAAAGCCGCCACCGCCTCCGGCGTCAAGCACTTCTTCGTCGAACAGGATCAAACCCCCGGCAATCCCCTCGACAGCCTCAAGCAGTCGGCGGCCTATTTGAAGTCGCTGCGCTTTTAACTCCTACCCATCCTGGCGCTGGCATTTTTTGATCGAGCGATTGTCCGGAGTCCTTGGTGGTATTTGCCGCGCATCGCAACAGCGGCTCTTAGCTTTCCCATCCCTGGCCTCAGTGATCTTTTGCGGCGTATCCCTAATACAGTCGCAAAGTTCTTCGAGCCATTCCAATCCCCGATTCTCAGAGCCCCGCCTTAGGATGGACCATGCCCGTTTCGTATCGGCGACACACTCTTCGGCTGATCTCGAAAAAGGCAAAATAGGGCTTGCAATAAAACTTTAAAAAGTTCATTCTGAAGCCGTCAAGGAACGAGGATTAATTGAGTTAGAAATGGAGGATGCGATGTCCAAGAGGTTCAAGATCATTGCCATTTTCAGTGCGTTGTTGTTAGGGCCCGTGTTGAGTCAACTAATCGCACAATCCGATTGTAATAAAGGCCAAGGTACTAGCGCCGCGCGGATTAGCGGTTCGGAGATTCAAGCGGGGGCGATTGAGTTATGAAAGGCAGGCTAAGGTTCCCATTAGTGTTGCTGTTCTGTCTCGCAGCATCATTGGCTTTGTACTGGTTAAAGCCAGCGCGAGTTATGGGGCAAGGTAGACTCAGTCGCCTCGAAGCAGAGCAGATCGCTTCGCGAATACCGATTGCCGCCAAAGTGGTCGTTTACGAAGAACGCCTTCAGAAGGCTGGCGTATCCGGTACAGTCGTATCCCAGCGTGGGATAGCAGCTTGGCGGAGCGACGGTTCGACTGCGGATCTGCAGCGATTTCATAGCATGGACAATCGCTACTTGTACTCCGTTCGTGACATTCGTCTATTTCCGAACGTGGAAGCATCCGTCCGGGATGAAGTCGCCCTGTATAGCAGCAGGGAAACGCAAGTGTTAGCGCCGGAAAAGAATGGCGCGAGGCTGAACCCAGAGGTGTCTTGTGTGGCCAATTTCTTTGGCGATACACAATTCGTCAAGAATGGAGAACAAGAGTCTGTACTGGGGTACCGCGTTGTTCGGCTTAGGCCTGTTGGCGAGCGTGGCACCGTTCGCAATGAATATCTCTTTGCTCCAACGCTCGGGTGTCTTAAGTTGAGGCGATTCACCGAGTTTCTCGGAGCGGATGGTACCGTCACCGATTCAAGCGAATGGATTGCCACCAGGATCGATCTCGGGGAGCCGGATTCGACGTTGTTCACAATGCCGAAGGACTTCCAGTTTGCGCTACCTTCCGAGGCATTGCAGCGTGACCTGGGCCGACTCGGAATCAAAATTCCGGAGACCGAGATGCACGCCATCCGCCTCAATGACGGCCCATTTGGCGGAGCGCCGCCGAAAATCGATCTACTGTTGGCTCAGTAGGGCCATCTCAGCCGGGCAAGGACAAAGCTCACTCTAGCCTGCTACCCTAGAAGGTTAGGGGATTTCTCGTTTGAAAATTGGTTTTGTTAGTCTTGGCTGCCCCAAGAACCTCGTCGATTCCGAGGTCATGATGGGCCAGCTTGCCGCTCACGGTCATGAGCTCACCAGTTCGCCCGAGGACGCCGAAGTCATCGTCGTCAACACCTGCAGCTTCATCAATCCTGCCAAGCAGGAGAGTGTCGACACCATCATCGAAATGGGCCGCTTCAAAGAGACGGGCAAGGCCAAACGCCTCGTCGTTGCCGGCTGCCTCGTCGAGCGTTTCCGCAGTGAGATCGCAGACAACCTTCCCGAGGTTGACGCGATGGTCGGCACCAACGAAATCGAGAAGATCATTGAGGCCTGCGAGGGTGAAAAATTCACGCCCTCCTCCGTTCCGTATCTCTATCACGACCTCTCACCCCGCGTGCTAACCACCGGTCGCCACTCGGCTTACATCAAGATCGCCGAAGGCTGCGACCACCCTTGCGCCTTTTGCGTCATTCCGCAGTTCCGCGGCGCATTCCGCAGCCGCCGCTTCGAGTCGATCATTGCCGAAGCCACCCGCCTCTTCGATTCCGGCGTCCGTGAGATCAACCTCATCGGCCAGGACACCACCAGCTACGGCGAAGACCTCGGCCTCAAGGACGGTCTATCCCACCTGTTGGCCCGTCTGGCACAAATCGAAACTCCACAGGAGAAATGGGTTCGCTTTCTCTACTGCTACCCCAACCGCGTCACCCAGCAGCTTCTCGACACCATTGCCGAGCACGCCTCGCTCGTCAAGTACATCGACATGCCGCTCCAGCACGCCAGCCGCAACGTCCTAAAGCTGATGAAGCGCGGTGCCAGCGGAGACTACTTCCTGAAACTGCTTGAGAAGGTCCGCGCCACCATCCCCGGCGTCGCCATCCGCACCTCGATGATCGTTGGTTACCCTGGCGAGACCGAAGCCGATTTCGAAGAGCTGATGCAGTTCGCCGAAGCCGCCAAGCTCGACCGCCTCGGCGTCTTCAAGTATTCCGATGAAGAGACCTCCAAGTCCTTTGCTCTCCCGGGTAAGGTCGACGGCCGCACGATTCACAACCGCCAGCGCCGCCTGATGGCCGCCCAGCGCAAGATCTCCAAGCGGCTCAACAAAGCCCTCGTCGGCCAAGAGTTCCCGATCCTCATCGAAGGCCCGTCGGAGGAAACAGACCTCCTCTGGCAGGGCCGCTTGCCCTCGCAAGCTCCCGAAATCGACGGCTACTGTCTCATCAACGATGTCTCGGACGGCGCCCTCGCCAAAGGCCAAATCCGCCGCATCCGGATTACAGAGGCTCACGACTACGATCTGATCGGCGAGGTTTTCGGCCCCCCGGAAGCCAACCTTCCCCGCTTCGGTAACAACCCCTTCCCGATTCTGAACGCCGCTCCCAAACGCCAGCACCAGCACATCTAATTCCTATGCCGCTCCAGGCCAAATGCCCCATCTGTCAACGCCGCACCGTTCAAGGTGAAGACGCGTTCCCAT
>JANXUM010000105.1 GCA_025356215.1 Bryobacter sp.
TGAAATCGCCATTGAACGCGCCATGGCCCGCGCCAGTTGGAGCCGTGAGGAAACCCGCCGCCGTCTGGCCAAGCAAATGCCCGCCGCCGATAAAAGACCCTATGCCGACTATCTCATCGATACATCGGGTACGCTGGAATCGACACTCGAACAAACCCGCGCGGTTTACGCCGCGCTCCGGAGTCTGCCTTTATGAAATTCCGAATTTTTGCGATTGCCGCCCTCATGGTGGGCGGCTTTGTCTATGCCACCTCGGTTGCGAAGTGGAGTCCACGGGAATTGCTGAGCCGCGTCAGCGGCGGCGCCATCGTCAGTACCGGCGGGCCGCTGTGGTCCGGTCCCGCAGTTACCAATGGCGCGGGTCTGTCCAGTGACGAAGTGAACAACGTTGAGATCTACAAAATGGCCCACCCGGCCACGGTCTTCATCACCTCCACCACGCTAAAGCAGGACTTCTTCCTGCAGGTCTACCCTTCCAAGTCAACCGGCTCCGGCTTCACGATCAACGAGCGCGGGCAAATCCTAACCAACTTCCACGTCGTCAACGGGTCGCAGGAGCTCACAGTGACCACGTCGGACAAGAAAAACTACCGCGCAACGGTGCTCGATAAAGATCCCGACAACGACCTCGCGTTGATCCAAGTGGATACCAAGGGCGTAAAACTGCCCAGCCTGAAACTGGGCGACAGCGACAAGGTGCAGATTGGGCAGAAGGTATTGGCGATCGGTAACCCCTTCGGCCTGGAAGGCACGCTCACCACCGGCATCGTCAGCTCACTGGGCCGCTCGATCGGCGATGAGAATGGCCGCACACTGGACGGGATGATCCAGACCGACGCGTCGATCAACCCCGGCAATTCCGGCGGCCCGCTGCTGGATTCGCAAGGCAATGCAATCGGCATCAACACCGCCATCTACGGCCCCAACGGATCGATCGGCATTGGCTTCGCCATGCCCATCAACCGGGCTCGCGAGATGCTGGATGCTTTTTCCAGCGGCCGAAAATACGCCCCGCCAGTCTTGGGTGTCGAAGTGTTGCCGATCGGCGGCGATCTGGCTCAAGAGCTAGGCTACCCCGCCGATGGCGGTCTACTGGTCACCAAGGTACGGCGCGGTTCCGCGGCGGCGATCGCCGGCATCAAGGGCGGGAATCGCTCGGTGATCCTGGGCCGCTACGAGATTCTGATCGGTGGCGACATGCTGTTTCAGATCAACGGCAAACGGGCCGAGGACGGCAACTCGATTCCGCGCGCCCTGCGCGGCAAGCGCGCCGGGGATTCGGTTGAGATTGAATTGATCCGCGACGGGCGAAAGATCAAGGTGCAGGCGACGCTGCAAGCGGCCACCGAGGAACGGCTCTAGCGCACGCGCTTACGGGCCAACATATAGGCACCGGCAATGGCGGCGTTGGCACCTAGAATCAGCAACGTGATTTTGATTGTGAAGCTGCTTGAGTCCGCTACTTTTACGATCGGGAAGATCGACAGCGTCACATAGAGAAGCGTCATTGCAAAGCCGCTGACCGCCGCAATCCGCAGCCCGGCAGTGGGCCTTGCCGGGAAGCCGCGCAAGCCGATCAGCGGGATCGCGAACATCAACAGATAGGTCAGCGCGTAGAAGATCCCGGCCGCGTTGTTCAACAGTTGAAACGCCTCTTGCGCTCCCACGCCCGCAGAACCGCCCAAGGCCAATACGAGCGTTGCGACCGAACCGGCGAGCACGGAGTTTACCGGCGTGCCGTGGCGCGCATGCAGCCGCGTGAACCACTGCGGCAAAAGGTGATCCCAGCCAGCCACCAGCGGCAGACGCGCGTTGGCTGCAAAGCTGATGCTAGCCTGCGCCAGCCGGATCGCCAACAGGCACAGGATCAGAATCGATGTCAGTTGCGAGGCGTACCCAAAGGGCTTGAATCCCAAGCGCAAGACCTGCGGAATCGGGCCGATCAAGTCGATCGCGTCGCCTTGTACAAACGCGAGCACCGAGGCCGTACCGAGAATGAACATCAATGCGATCACAGGGGCGGCAATCCGCACCGACCGCATAATCGAGCGCCCGGCATCTCTGCATTCGCCGGCGAAGATCGCCACATACTCAAAGCCGCCCAGTGCGCCAAAGCCCATCTTGCCGAGGATGTTCAGGCTGAGCAGCGACAGCGCCGGCATCTCGATGTTCAATGGCTTGTAGCCCGGTAACTCGCCGCGCCACATGCCAAACAACGGAAGCCCAATCAGCGCCGCGAACAACCCCAACACCAGGACGGCACCCGTCTTCTGCACCCACTTGCCCACGCTCCAGCCCCGCGTCGCCACCCAGGCCATGCCCCCAATCGCCGCGCAGGTCAGCAAGGATGAGGCCCATCGGCTTTCGGCAATCCAGGGCGCGTCCAACGCGTAGCCGAGGTTTGTCGCCGCGATCAGCCCAATCTCCGAACTCAACACCGTTGCATAGAGCCACAAGTTAGCCGCCGCCAGAAAGCCCCAAAATTCGCTTTGCAGTCCAAGCCTTGCCCACTGGTACAGTCCGCCTTCGAGCGGCATCAGCGAACTCAGATAGATGACCACCTTTGCCGTCGGTATGTAGAACAGCACAACAGCCAGCAACCAGAACACCAAGTGCGATGGACCAAGCTTGGCCGCCACGCCCACCCAGGCCAGCCCCACGATGTAGAGAATCTGCATCAGCGCCAAATCCAACACCCCCAAGTCCTTTTTCAAGCTGGCGCTTTTGTTTGCAATGATTCGTTCGGCTTGCGCGATTGCGGCGTTGGGTGTGGTTTCCAGAGGGTTGGACAAGTGCATCGACGATAACATGGCGAGCTTGGCGATCTATAATAAGACATCGCTGTTATTAGGAGAACCCGGCCATGTTGTCTCTTCGCTTCTTCGCAATCGCCACTCTATTAGTAGGCACCGCCTTCGCCCAAAGCTTCCAGGTGCTCAAAGCCGAATACGGCGCCGACAACCGCTGGCTTGACGTCACCGAGCGGCTTCAGAATCTTGTCCGCGGCGAGGGCCTCGTGTTCCGCGTCGACGCCGCCACTTTGACAGACCCAATGCCCGGAGTGCAGAAGACGCTGCGGGTGCGCTATGTCTATCTCGGGCGCACGCGCACGGATAACTTTCAGGATCTGGCCGACGTGCGTCTGGGGAATCCTGAGCTAAACAGACGCGCTACACCCAATAACTCCGGCGGGCGCGGCGGAGGCAGCATCTTTGAAAATCGCGGTCGAGGCAACAATCGCGTGCAAAGCGACCTCTCGATCACCCGAGCCGAATACGGCCAAGGCACCCGCTGGCTGGACGTTACCGACATGTTGAATCAGCAAATTAACGGCGGTACGCTTCGTGTGGATGTCAATAACGCCACGATGGGCCGGGACCCCGCCCCCGCCACAGTCAAAACTCTCCGCATACAATACTACTACCAGGGGCAGCAACGCACCGTCACGGTCGCCGAAAACACGCAGCTCAACTTGCCCGATGGTGCCAACACGCCAGTCGTCAATGCCAACGGCCTCACCGTGATCGAGGCGTTCTATCAGGCCCAAGGGCGGCGCAACAACGTCACTGGCTTGCTGGCAAACGCCGTCCGTAACGATAGTCTCAGTCTGCGCGTCAACAACTCGACGATGGGCGGCGACCCCTACCCTGGTCCCGACAAGGAACTCTATGTTCGCTACAGCTATCGTGGGCGCGAATTTGAATCCACTACTCGCGAAGGCTTGGTGTTGAACCTGCCCAACCCGAACGACCGCGCCAACAGTGGCTCTGGAAGCATCTTTGGCGCGAGTTCCGGATTCTACATCGAATCCGCCACCTGGGGCAGCGGCAACCGCACCGTGGATGTCACCAGAGACTTACAAGATCTGGTTCGAAACAACAGTCTCAGCACACGCGCGGACAACGCCACATTTCGCAGCCAGGACCCCGCCACCGGCGCGCAAAAGGAACTCGTAATTCGTTACCGCGATGCCAGCGGCCGCTCACAGACCTTGCGAGTGCGCGAAGGCGACCGGGTCAACCTCCCTTAAAATGTCCGGTAAGTTAGCACAGGAAATCGTTCAGGCCAAACCCTTTACGTGCCGCGAGGAAGAGGCCTATCTGAATGTCGCGCGCACCCATGAGTACTTGGCTCAGCGTCTTTCGGAATTCTTTCGCCCGTACAACTTGTCGATCACGCAGTACAACATGCTACGAATCTTGCGCGGTGCCGGCCCCGAGGGCCTGAGCTGCACCGAAGCCGCTCGCCGCATGATTTCGAGCGACCCGGACGTCACCCGCCTCTTTGATCGACTGGAAGCCCGAGCCTTGATCGAGCGCACCCGCTCGACGGCCGACCGCCGCGTTGTTCAGGCGGCCATCGCCCCCGGCGGCCTCGAGTTGCTGTCCTCCATCGACGAACCCATTCGCGATTTCCATATTCACCAAATGGCAGTCCTGAGCCCGGGTCGGCTCAACGATCTCGTCGAAATCTGCGAGTCGCTGCGCCCATAATCACCAGTCCCACATTAAAAACAAAACGACCGCTCCAGGGAGGTACCCGGAGCGGTCGCAATTTTGGCTTCAGTGCTTGCGTAAGCAACAGGGTCGTCTAAAGCGCCGCCCCTGCCGCCTTGTGGGGGATCTGTTTAGGCCGACACGAGCATGTCGTCAAAGCTCTCTTGGCCCATCGCCTGATTGCGATCGGCCATTTCCTGGCAGGTAATGCAATACCCGGCCCACGGAACTGCGGCCAGCCGCTTTGGGCTGATGTCTTCTTCGCAATGGAGGCAGGTCCCGTAGCTGGCATCGGCGAAACGGGCGAGCGCCAACCGCACATTGCGCAGCAGCGCGCTATCGCGGTCGAGATTACGAATCGCCAACTCACGCTCAGCGGCGTGCTGAACCTCGTCAAGGGCGTCCGGGCTCTTTTCGATCTCGATCCCTTCGCGATTGACGATCACGCGCAGCAGTTCGGCTTGCTTCTTCTCCAGTGTGTCTTTGAATTTGTTGAGTTCTTGTTTTGTCATTGTTTTTCTCCTAGTTGTTCTTTTACCCTGCCAGTTTCCCCGCACCCTTCGGACCGGTTCGTCCTCCGTCGTTACCGGACTGGCTATCCACCTTGTCTTTTCTTTTCGCTACTCTTTCGCTAAGCAGTAGACGATCTCGCCGAGCGAAAGTTTCAAAATATCTTAGCGAATCGTACTCACATCAAATGAAGCAATTCTCATTTAGACGCGGCTATCCTATCGTGTCTGTCAACCATTCGCAATAGCTGTTGTTTTGAGTGTTTGCTCAACGTGCCGGTTCGCAAGGGGGGCAGCAAAGCTGCCTTTCGCTTAATCTCCGGTACATGCGCATCCGCGAGGCAGGAATCCGACCGCTTCACGTAGCTTCTCCAATTGCTTTTTCAGCAAATAGCCCTGCTCGGCAGGGAACCCTCAAACAAAGGGCCGGGCGCGGTCAGCCAATCGACTCTGAGAAGTATAACACAGCTTCCGACGATTCGTTCTTCCGGATCGAAGAATTTTCAATAATAGTTCTGATGAAAAGATCTGGACGACTACGTTTTCACAAGCCGTCACTGTATAGTGCTTACGCCTGCCTTGTGTTATCGGATTTTTTTTTACCAACAATAGGCGCGTTGCTGTAATGACGCAATTTTAGTGTGAAAGTTGCTAGAATTTGCGGCCTAGCCTCTAGCGGATCCCAATTTGAGCCACAACAAGGGACAACTCGCGCCCATCTTGGCCTGTCCGGACCGTTTTCGATACCTCAAGCTGAATCGCCAGCTCCGTTTGGCTAAGGTATTTGCCAAGCAGCGGTGCCGCCAATTCCAATCCTCCGGGTTGTAAAGTGAACCCGGCAGCCTTCTCCCCGTTGATGTTGAGCGTTAACTCCACCGGCCCCAGCGCCGGCGGCACAAATCCGCTCACGCGCAGCTTCGCCCCTTCGGCAAACGGCCCGCCCAGGCGAACGGTGGCGTGTTTCCCCATCCAGCGGTTCCCGTTTTCGATCGGGAACCACCCCTCGCCAAACTGCCCGGCGTCCCCGGCTTCGCCCGTCCGCAGGTCCGAGGCTAGGCCCGCGGTCAGCGCGAGCGCCTTACCCAGCTCCCATTCCCGCGTCACATCCCGCAATTTTGCCCCTTCCAGCCGGTAAACGATCACGCCATCGCGCTCAAACGCCGCCCGCGCCGTCCCCGCCGAAGCCATCATCGGGTTGCCAGGCGCGGTCGTCCCAGGCGCCAGTCGCACCCCTCGCGCGTCCACCAAACGCAGAGCGTCGTCTGCCAGCACGGTCCATTGCATGTCCCGATCGAGTCCGTCGAGCAGGATCAATTTATCCGGATGCGTCTTCACCACATGCTGGAGGCCCCGCAGTAGCACCCGGACGGGTCCGGTGCGCATTAGGTACCACTCGAATGTCGCCCCCTGTACGATAAAGCTGGGAACGGCATAAAGCAACAACAGAGGCAGCGCCGCCCACTTCAACCGCAACGCCATCGACGCGAGCGCAATCGTGACTCCCAACGACGCGCTCGCCAAGTAGTAATCCGTCCGGTGGTCTCGCAGCGGCAACATCGGCGCGATCAACGCCAAGCTCGTCAAGAGGCCAAATCCTGGAACAAAATCCCGCTTGGCCGCGCGCCACCCCACAAAACCCAGCAGCGCCGGCGTCAATACCCAGCGCGAAGGCCATTCCAGCCACGCCCACTCCGGTCCAAAGTTGCGGATCCGCACCGCCGCCAGAGCCCACTCCCAGTAGATTCCCACGCTGGCCAACAGGCTTGAGTCAAAATGCATGCGATAGGCCGGGTCATCAGTCGTTTTCGGGATCAATAAAAAGTGCCAGGCGACAAAAGCAAGCGCCGGCACAAACAACGGCAGCGCCGCCTTCACCATCCGCCGTTCGAACAGGATCGCCCAAGCCAGCAGAATCCCCGGCAGCACGACGATGCTCTCCAGCGCGCCAAAGCCCAGCAGGTAGCAAACCCACGCACCGGCCAACCAGCGCCGCTCGCCGCCGTCGGCATAGCGGAGGAAACAATAGAAAGCCCCCAAGGTCAGCGCCGACAACAGAATCTGGTTGTAGCTCGATAGCCAGCTCATCGCTACGGTCACCCCAAAGTTCAAGGCCCACAGCAGCGCCGCCAGCACGCCCGCCCCCAGGCTGCCCGTCAAGCGCCGCACCACCAGCGCCAGCAGTAACTCCGCCACCCCCAGCGTCAAAAACATCCAAACGCGCATTGGTAACGATTCCAGCCCGTAGGTGGACTCAAACGCCAAAAAGAACATTCGCTCGCTCAACGTGCGCACCGTCCCCTGCGCCATCGGCGCAAAGAGTGCGGTCATCAAGTCGCTTGCCGAAAAGATGCTGAGACGCAATCCCAACCAAGCGAAATCGTCGGCAATAAACCAGATCCGGAAGCTGCGGCGGTAGAGCAGGAGAGAGACCAACACGGGAAACAGAAGCGCCGCCCAATGTTTCAAACGTGTGCGATTCATGGAAGCTTCCATTTTGCCACTTCCCCGCTTGTGGGAAACTCATGGGATCGGGTTGATGGAAAAAATCGGGCGCTATCAGATCGAGCATGAACTCGGCCGCGGAGCAATGGGAGTCGTGTATCGCGCCTTCGATCCGGCCATTGGCCGCCGCATTGCGATCAAGACGATTCGCCTTGACGAGCTGGGCGACCCGCAGGCGCGCGCCAACCTGCGCGACCGCCTCATCCGGGAGGCCCAATCCGCCGGCATCCTCTCCCACCCCAACATCGTCACCATCTACGACATCTCCGAAGATGTCCACAACGCCTACATCTTCATGGAGTACGTCCAAGGCGCGACGCTGGACTCCTTTGCCCGCGGTATGCCCGTCGCTGACTTGCTTGCCATTCTTGAACAAACGGCGGCCGCCCTCGACTATGCCCACGCCAAAGGCATTGTCCATCGCGACATCAAGCCGGCCAATTTGATGCTGTCCGGCACTCTGCTCAAAATCACCGATTTCGGAGTCGCCCGCCTGCGCCATCGGGATTCCACCCAATCCGGCGCGCTGCTCGGCACGCCCACTTACATGAGCCCCGAGCAAGTTTCAGGTGGCGACATCACCGGTGCCGCCGACCAATATGCTTTGGCGATCGTCGCCTATGAATTCCTCGCTGGCACCAAACCCTTCGAAAACGACAATCTTGCCAACCTGCTCTACCGGATCACCCGCGACCTGCCGCCGCTGATCCCGCGCCTCAGCGCCCTCGCCAACACGGTCTTACAAAAGGCTCTGGCCAAAGACCCCGCCGCCCGCTATCCCGATTGCCAAAGCTTTGTCGACTCCCTAGAGCATGCCCTCGGCGCCCGTCCGACGCAGATCACTCCGGCGCGTGAGTCCAGCGGCGACGAGCCCACCATCGCTGTCGAGCAATCGCCGCCCCAGATCGTGCTTCCGCCGCTCGATCTCCCTCCCGCGCCGCCGACCTCCCGCTGGCGTCCCATCGTCGGCGTCGTGCTGGGCGCGCTCGCGGTCATTGGCGTGCTCTGGTTGAGCTTCGGTAGGTCTCCGGCGGCCCCGCCGGTCCAGCAGGTCGAGCGGGTCCAAGTGCCCGCCGTCGAAAATCCCAAGCCCAGCCCCATCGGCACCAAGCTCGAGGCCGAACCGGTCCCGAGTGCCCCCGAGACCAAACCGCAAACCGATCCCAATGCGGCCACGCCCGACCCAGCCTCCCCTCAGCCCCGCTCCGTCGCCTTTACCTCCAATCCGGAAGGCGCCGAGATCCTGATCGACAATGGCTTGCAAGATCGATGCCCCAAAACGCCCTGCACTCTCGAACTGCCCGCTGGCACTCACCAAGTCCTTGGCCGCCTCGCCGCTTTCCCTGAACTTTCCCGTTCTCTAAAAGTCCCAGACCAACTCCGCGTGCATCTTGAATTCGAGGTGCAAGAAGGAACGGTGTCCATCACGTCCAACCCCTCCGGAGCCTCTGTTCGAATGAATGGACGCGACACCGGACAAAAAACGCCTGCAATGCTGAAACTTGCGCCAGGAAAATATACATTAGAAGTTGTTAAAGAGGGGCTGCCTGCGCAATCGCAGGAAGTGAACGTCCGCAACGGCGTTGTGCAGACCCTGACCGTCAACTGGAAATAATCATTATGTCGACCTCGTCCCATATCGCCCGCCGCGCATTTCTCGGTGCCACCGGATCGCTCCTGCTCCCGCAAGCCCACGCTCAGTCGGGGCCAGTCGAAGGCAAGGCTCCGAACATGATCATCCATTCCCGCCGCCCGGAAGATTATGAGATGCCGCTCGACGGCTTCCTGCAGGCCATCACCCCGGTGGAATCTTTCTATGTGCGCAGCCACCACTACACGCCGCAAGTCGACCTGGAGCGTTACTCGCTGCACGTCGGCGGTGAAGTGGCCGCGCCCTATTCGATCAACCTGCGCGACCTGAAGAAACTCCCCCGCGTTGAACTTGTTGGCGTCATGGAATGCGCTGGCAACGGCCGTTCTTTCTATGCGCCCAAAGTGCCGGGCTTACAGTGGACCAACGGCAGCGTTGGGAATGCGCGTTGGGCTGGCGTGCGCTTAGCCGACGTTCTGAAAACGGCAAACCTGAAGGCCACCGCCAGGCACATCATGCTTGACGGAGCCGACGTCGCCATCGGGACAATGCCCAAGTTTCAGCGCTCGATCCCGATCAAGAAGGCGATCGATCCCGACACGATGCTGGCGTACGAAATGAACGGCAAGCCACTCACGCCCTCGCACGGCTTCCCGCTGCGCGTTGTGGTCCCGGGCTGGGGCGGTGATTGCTGGGTGAAATGGCTCACCGGCATCCAGGTGCTCGATCACGAATTTGACGGCTTCTTTATGAAGACCGGCTACCGGCACCCTGGCAAGGGCGTTCCTCCGGGTTCGACGGTCGACCCGGCACAGATGAAGCCCATTGAGTCGGTGCACGTTAAGAGCGTCATCGCGACGCCAAGAGACAACGCGACGATGGGGCAGGGAACCGGGCGCATCGCCGGTGCCGCCTGGTCGGGCGAAGTGCCACTGGCCAAGGTGGAGGTGTCGCTGGACGGCGGACGGTCTTGGAGCCTGGCCCGCTTGACCAGTTCCAACGGAAAGTGGGGCTGGCAAACCTGGGACTATGCCTGGAACGCGACGCCTGGAGTCTATAAGATCATGGCGCGGGCGACCGACGCCAACGGGTACGCGCAACCCGCCGAGCAGGAATGGAATCCCAGCGGCTACTTATGGAATGTCATTCAGACCGTGAGGGTGGAAGTCATGCCGATGTCCGCCGCTGCTTATACAAATAGTTGTTTGGGTTGTCACAATGAGGATTTGATCCGCGGGCAAAAACTTACCCGGGCACAATGGGAACGCGAGGTCGACAAGATGATGCGCTGGGGTGCCCAGGTTCCGGGCGATCAGAAGACGGGATTGATTGATTACTTGACGACTAAGTTTAAGCCCTAGGCTTGCGTAGTATCCGGGGGCGCGGTCATACTATTGCCAATGCCCCCCATCAAGACCCCGGCGACGGGCTTGCCCGCTCGACTGTTAAGCCGCATCGAATTCTCTAAGTTGAGTTTGGCGGCTATCAAGAAACTAGAGCTTCCGACCGTTCCAGAACCTTACAAGCCGAAGTACCCGGACTTGATCTTTGTTCAGGTTAAGCCGGGGCTGGTTACCGATGTGAGGCGGGCCTGGAATCCGCTGGGTTTGCCTGACGATCTGAATCAAGCTCTTCTCGGCTTATTCAAACGCGGTGCGCTCCAGGGGGCAGAGCCGCTGATGCTGCCTGGATTCCCTCTCTTTCAGGCGTCGGGAACTCCAACGCTCGCGCAGAAGCCGTTGGCGGATTGCTGGAAGGTAATTGGCGAGCCCCGCATCGGGACAGAAGGAACGGCGGCCCCGGGGGCTGGTACACCGCAATCGCTGCTCAAACATTCAAAATCCTTTCGTAGCGAGCTGATTCTGAAATTGACTGCTAAGTTCCAGGCACAACGGGACTGTATTATCTGTGAGTTGAAGCACTTAGCTTCCGTCAAGTTCGCCGAGTCGATCAAAGAGAGGTTCAGTCCCGACTTCACGGTAGGCGGAGAAGCGATGCCTACCTCTACATCCAACATGGCGAAAATGGCCCAAGGCGGGTTCATGGGCACTGGCCAAATCGATTTTCCTTCAACTGATAACAATTGGAATCGTCCTAGCTCCGCGTTCGAATATATCGGCTGGAAAGGCGATGTCTGGAAATCAATGGGCCCGGATGCACCGATCGAAGTGGCAATCGTTGACACCGGTATCGCCCCTTTGGCTGGGTCCACCTTCAACCTGATGCCAGTGCCGAGCACCTCGCCTTTTTACAACACGGACACTAAATATACTCTTAGGGATCTCGTCGGCCATGGGACTGCGGTCGCCAGTATCATCGGCGGGAAGATGGACGGGCAGGAGACCCGGTCACCTGGAACGAATCCCACCATGGATGGTTCCAATCTGATTCCGTGTAACTTCGAGGGCTTCGTGCCGGATGCACAATTGTGGATCTTCAATGTCCTGCAGAAGCCAGACCTAAATCTAACGAAGCGAATCGACACGATTGCCTATCTACGAGCGTTAAAAACGCTCAGTCTCCCGATGGACGACACCCAAATCTTCGCTCGGCTCGTGAACATCAGCATTTCCAACTCGTTGCCCGACGGAATCTTCTGGACCGATTCCAAGACTTCCGAGTCGCTGGCTGAACTTAGTTTGATCAACGATATCTACAATGTCGCCGGGCGCCTTTGTATCGCCTGTGCTGGAAATCACAGAGAGATCGTTGTGGACGCTGATGGAAATTTTGTAGCCAAGTATCCTGAGTTTTCCTCACTCGATCCAGAAGTCACATTTCCAGCGAAGATAGCTTCGGTGGTCTCCGTGGGTGCGGTTCAGATCGATTCCGCGCGCGCGTTATTTTCCAACCGGTCTCAGAATTTGACTGATGTTGTACTCTCTGAGGTTTCGCTGCTTGCCCCAGGGAAAAACGTACTGGCAATGATGGCTGGTAAGAGCGCCACTAAGTCAATTTATTCTCTCGACTATCTAAACGGAACGTCATTTGCCGCACCGATCGTAACCGGGTGCCTCGCAAAGTTACTATCGAATCCGGCTTGGGATTGGCACCAGATCCCAAAAGTGGCGGTCTTAAATATGTTGACTGCGATTGTAGACAAGGGAACCCGTCAGGCTGTGGACTTCAACTCGATAGACATAGCTTCGTATATCGAAAGATGCGGATCTGGAATCATCTATTTCGATGACCTCTACCTGGCTTGTAAATCGGTAGCGCCGACGAAGCAGGAATCCAAAACCCAAGGTGGTGCGGGCGGAGGACGGCGGGCCAAGGGACGGCCATCCTCCGCGTGAAGGCCCATCCCGACTAAGGCTGGGTGTAATCTGACGGGCGTCCGTCCCCTCCTGGTCCGGTGTATCCAGCGATCTCAGATGTCAGAGTGTCGATTAGCATCTGCCTCAAGCCATCCTGCGTTGTCTGTGGATCGCCCGAATTCAGATTGTACTTAGTCGCCAAGGCACCATCCTTGGCCGACTTAGGCACGCGAAGTGCAATGCCTTCCACGAGCGAGTTGACCATCTCCGCACTCAGAGATTCCGCAAGGTAACGCATGAAAATGCTACCCTCGGCACCGCGAAGCAGACCCCTCATATAGAAAGAGAGTTCTTGCTTGATTACCTCTGCGCCGACAGCGCTTACAATTTGGTCTTCTGTCTTGATATTCATTTTGTTCTACTTTGTCCTTTCTAAATTCGCCCAGCGCCCTGAGTAAGTCGCCCGCCGCCAGAAGACTTGAAAAGCCTCCTGGCCAAGCTTCTCCTCAAGTTGTTGCCGGGCGCTTACTGCCCGCTGCCGCCAGAGCGTTTTGCTCTGCGCGTCTGTTCCCATCGCCGCCGCCTCAAACCCCACCAGCGCTGCGTAGAGTTCATTCTGTTTGTGTTGATCTTTCGTCGCTTGCCCATAGGCGATATCCACCCAGCGCAGGGCCTCGGTCGGCTCCCGGCGCCCGATGTAATAGTGAGCTCGCGAATACCCGCCCAAGATCCGCAAGAATCCCAGTTCCGGATGCGTATCCATCTTGGTCCAGATCGGCTCGCAATACTTTGCGATCCGATCCGGCCCGCTTCCCTCGATGCTGATTTCGCAGGCCATCTCGGACTGATCGAGCATCATCTGTTTTGCGGTCAATTGATAGGTCTTTGAGGCCGCATCCAGCTTGGCCTGCGCTGCGGGCGCGCGTCCCATGTCGCAGTCGATCAACGCGTCCACCATCGCGGCGTGCTGCTTGAGCCGGGCTTCATCCGGGCCCAATTGCGCCGCCGCTCGATTCAATGACTCGCGCGCCTCGGTAAGTCTCCCGCTCAGCAAGCGCTGATGGGAGTGGTCTATCAAATCCTGATGCCACAAGGTTGTCGCTTGTATCCTGCGGTGTTCCTCTTCTAACTGGACCAGCAAGGCCTCTGAGCCCACGCGGTCCCCACGTTGCGCTGCCATCGCGTAGCGCTCCCGCATAAGAGTGCTTTTGATGTCGGGCACGGCGAAGGGTGCCGCGTCCCGCTCGATCTCCGTCATCATCTTCTCGGCGCGATCATAATCCGCCGCCCTGCGGTAACAGGCAGCCTCTGCGCTTCTAGCTCGAAACTGATTGCCCCGATCCTCCAGTCCATCAAACTGCGCCGCCGCCAATTGCAGTTTCTCCGACGCCGCCGCGCAATTTTGCTGAAGCGACAAAAGATACCCGTGATAGTAGTTGGCCATCGCCAAACACGACGTACATTCCTGCCGCGCGGCATGGTCTCGCGCCATCATCAAGACTTCGATCGCCTCGGGAAAGTGTTCCGTCTGAATCCACCCCCGCGCCAGCGCCAGCAGCCCTTTGATGTACCCGCCGCCGATCAACGACGCCGAGCCGCTTTCAAACGCGCTTCTCGCCGTCGCCAGCGCCAACTCGTGTTTGGCTTGATAGCTGTAGGTCTGCGCCTTGAGCACCTTCAACCGTGCGTCGAGGCTGTACAACCCGGCGGGCGAGCGCGCGGACAAACTGTCGCGCACCTGCTTTTCTGTCGTCTCGATCAGCGCAAACGCGGCTCCGCCCCGGTCTTTGCCGACGACCGCCTCCGTCCGCTCCACGGCCACAGTCGCCAACCCTTCGGCATTGCCCAACAACCGGTAGCTCTCCTCTGCTTTGCGCAGCGCCGCCTCTCCCGCTTCCACCTTCCCGTCGCGATACAGCAAAATTCCCAGCCCCAGATTCGCCCCCGCGTGCCCGGGCTCCGCCTTAAGCAGCGCCTCCAGTTGCCCTCGCGCATCTTTAACTTTGCCGCTCTTCTCCAACAACCAGATCAGATCGAAGCGCGCGCGGCTCTGCTCGGCTTGTGGCACCAGCTTCACCCGACGCTCCATCGCCGCCGTGGCTGCGGGCCAATCCTTCACCAGGCCAGCGCGAAGGGCTTCACGAAACTCCGCGTCCGCCGGCTCCTGGCCGCTCTCTCCCAGTGCGCTCAGCAGTACCTGTTGCGCCCGCTGCGTTTGATCCAGTTCAAGATGCGTCTGCGCCAATCGCGCCAACACCTTCACATTCCGCGGGCTCGCCGCCTGTGCCCGGTCCAGCAAATCCTTCGCCGTCAGCCAGCTTCGGTTTTCAATCGCCTCTTCCCCTTGCCGCAGCCACCGCAGCGCCTCCGGCGATGACTTACTCCTCACCCGATCCCAATACAAAACCCCACACGCCGTAAGCACGACAAAGCCCGCCACCGCCGCCCACCGCCAATCCACCCGCCGCCAAAGTTTGCGCAACGGCATTCGCCGCCGCGGTCCGCTCTCCAGATCGCGCAGCACCGCCTCGGCGCTGACGTAGCGGTCTCCCGGCTCCTTTTCCAGTAGCCGCAGCATGATCCGCTCCCACCGCCCATCGACCCCCGGCCGCCACTGCGACGGAGCCTTCACCGGCTCCTTCAGCCGCGCAAATGCCACCTCCAGCGGCGAATCGCCTTGCCACGGGGCCCGCCCCGTCGCCATCTCGTACATCACTCCGCCCAGCGCATACAGGTCCGCCTCCGGCCCCACCGCCTTGCCCTCCAACTGCTCCGGTGCCATATAGGCCGGCGTCCCCGGACGCATCTTCTGCGTCCATGAACTCGCGTCCGCCTGGTTGCTGTGTGCCAATCCAAAGTCGGTGACCACCACATGCCAAGTTTTCTCTGCGTCCTCCCGGCGCACCAACATGATGTTCGCCGGCTTTAAATCGCGATGGATCACCCCCGCCTGGTGCGCCGCCTTCAGACCCAGGCACACCTGCTCCAACACCGGCAGCGCTTCCTCGTAAGTCCAAGGCCCGTGGCTCCTCATCAGCTCGGCCAGAGTTTGCCCTTCGATCAACTCCATCGTTAGGCAAAAGACTTCGACGCCGTCCTCCCCGCGCGCCATCGAACCCAAATCGTAAACGCGGCAAACATTCTCGTGCGTCACCTGCCGCGCCAATTGCACCTCCCGTTTGAATCGCTCGACAATCGCCTCGTCGCGCGCGAACTCCGGGCGCACCGTCTTCAGGGCGACGCGCGATTCAAGACTCAGATCCCACGCCTCGTAGACATCGCCCATCCCGCCCGCGCCAATGTGCCGCACGATCCGGTAGCGCTTACCCAGCACCTCGCCTTCCACCAATCCGCGCCCCTCGCTCAACGCCCGCCGTAGCAAGTCTCCGCGCACCAAGGGTTGGTCCACTCGTACAAAACTGGCCTGTCCCGCGCTCACCAGCCGCATTACCTGCTCGCGCAATTCCGTGTCGCCCGCGCAACTGGCCGCTAGGTAAGCTTCGCGCTCCCCAGCGGGCAGATCGATGGCGGTTGCCGCGATTTCACTGATCTGTTCCCAGCGCTCCGGCGTTTCCATTGGCGTTCTAGGCTTTCCCCAACTCCATCGCCAGCCAAGCCCGCGCCACGCTCCAATCGCGCTTCACCGTCTTCTCGGAGATCTCCATCGCCACGGCGGTTTCCTCGACGCTCAAACCGGCAAAGAACCGCAACTCGACAATCTGCGCCTGCCGTTCACTCATCACCGCCAAACGCTGCAACGCCTCATGTATGCCGAGAATCTCCTCTGGGTTGCAAGAGAACTGGCCGTCGGTGTCCCGCAACGCCTCCATGCGCTGGCCGGTGCCGCGTTTTTGCGTATTGCGCGTTCGGGCGTGGTCGATCAATATCTGCCGCATCATCCGAGCCGCCACCGCGTAAAAATGCCCCCGGTTTTGCCACTCATGGCGCAACTGGCTCTTCATCCGCATGTAGGCCTCGTTCACGAGTGCCGACGGCTGTAGCGTGTGATTGTCCCGCTCCCCGCGCATCGCCCGTTGGGCCAGTCGGTGCAACTCGCGATAGATCGCGTCCAGCAGCACCTTCTCAGACGTCTCGTCCCCGCGCCCAAGCTCGCCAAGTAGCCGCGTTACTGGAATAGAATCCATGCCGATTACGCCTCCCGAATGAGATAAGCGAGTTTATCAGCCTGCAGGGGTCAGGTAAGGAAAAAAATTACCGAGGCTTCATACCCGGTCGCGCTTTCCAGTTAAAGCAAGTGCAAGCCCGCCCAAGCCGCACAGCATCAGGTCCCCAATCTCCGGCACCCGGCCGGGTTGGTACATTTGCCCAATCTCTCCCGCCATCATGAGCACCGTAACGGCGGCTGTCGCCGCTAAAAGCCCGATCCCAAAGCCGCGGCTTAGCGCCCAGATCCCATAAGTCGCAAAAAATAGCTTCTCCAGCATAATCCGGAAGCTCTGCTCCGGCGGGAGACCGAAAGCGCCCGCAAGCGGCATCCAGCCAAAGGCGTTCACAATTCCCGTTTCCCAATGGAATGGATTGAACTGCCGCATCGCCAGGACGCTAAGTCCCACCACCGACAGCATTCGATAACCCGCCGGAACCACCGCCCCCGCCGCCATCCCCGCCATCGCGCCGGCCACTTCCAGCGGCCGGACCGTCCTGCCGCTCAGAAACATCTGCATTGGGATCGCGCCAACCAATCCCAACCGCAACCACAACACTGCTTTGCCTTCCACGATTAAGGGAAGCATCTTCGAGATCGCAAAGCCTGCAAACGCCATCGCCACCACCGACACCCACGAACCGCTGTCCAATAACGCCCTTGGCAATTTGAACATTCGCAGATTCGGCATCAGAGGAAACCATTCAGCCACCACCCACATTGCCGCCAGCAGCACCGCTCTGCGATCCGGAGACCAGCCTGGAGACAACTTACGGGATGCCAATTTCCTGACGAAATTCAGATTCCCCAAACCCGCGCCGGCAAAGGCTCCAACCGTATTGAGGAATACGTCCCGGTAGCTTGCGTCCCGTCCCGGTAAGTAAAGCTGGATGGATTCGACGCCGTAGGACAACGCCGCCCCTGCCAGAGCAAACCACAGCGCCCCCCTCCACCCACCGACAAGCAAGCCGCCCAAAAAGCCAAATGGCACAAAAAGATAGACGTTCAATAAAACGTCCAGCCACTCACCCCGTGAATTCGGGTACACCCAAGTCAACCCACTACCAGCCGTACTCGAAAAGTTGAACGGATACAAAGTCAGGTAGAGGATGGCAAGCACGCTCAAGGCTAGCCCGGCGCGGATGGGGTCAATTTTCATTCCCGCCCGGCTTGTTTGAGGGCTTCCTCTATTTGCACTTCTTCAATTTGCACTTCTTCAATTTGCAGGGCATGCCGCTCCGCGTGCGCCGCGGCAAACAACAACCACTGGCGCAATGTTAGGTTGCCCAGCATCGGGTGCGGAAACACGCGGCGGTCAAACTCTTCGCTGGCGTTGGCTTCCGCAGACAAGGTCTTCAATCGAGCTTCGCGAAATCCTTCCAGCGCACCCGGCCACTCGCCATAGCCGCCCACTGGTCGCACCGCTTCAGGCGCCGTGATCTTCGTTGAGCGAACAGGCACGCGATCGAGGATCATTTCCGCCTTGCCTTCGGCCTCGGCTAGCTCCTCAATCGTCGCTGCATTGCCTTTTAAACTTCGCAAAACACCCAACAGCAACCGCCGTTCGGTCACCGCCAGATGCTCGACAATCTCGTGGATCGTCCAGTTTCCCGGCTGGCCGCGCCAATTGGCTCTGTCCGCCGACAGCGGCGCACAAAGCTCTTCAATTCGATCCCGCGTCCGTTCTAAATGTTCTCCCGCTGTCATCGCAATTGACAGCTTAGCAACGGCTGCTTACCGGCGGTCCATCCCAGCCACGGTACTCGTCAACTCTTCCATCACTCTCACCGCCTCGCGCTCTTCTTCCACCTCGCGCATCACACTCGGGCCGCTCATCGCGATCGGTACCGCCGTCAAACGCAACAGGTCCAGTTGAAAGCGCACATGTTCAATCGCTTGCGATTTGTTTTCCGTGGAGAAACTTGGGTTCATGGGAGAGTTGTCGTTCATTGTCCTACCTAGTTCCCTAATCGGTCCATCAGGCGAAAACCTGAGGGTCGAATTTACTATCATTGTTGTTTTTTGACCCGATGAGGCTCTCAGGACTGGTTGGGCGGGGCGTATTGGTGGGCCAGTTTGGTGGGTCAGTTTTTGG
>JANXUM010000262.1 GCA_025356215.1 Bryobacter sp.
AGGATTTTGATGCTGGAGAACGCGTATTACAGCGTGATTTCGCCGGAGAGTTGCGCGGCGATTATCTGGCGCGATTCGGCTAAGGCGGAATTGGCGGCGGCGGCGCTGAAACTGACGGCGCCGGATTTGTTGGAGCGCGGGATTATCGACGAGATTGTAAGTGAGCCGGCGGGCGGGGCGCAGGAAGATCACGACGGGGCGGCGGCGATGCTGGGGGCGTCGATCCGCAAGGCGTTGGGGGAATTGACATTGTTGACGCCCGGGCAGTTGGTGGACCAGCGGTACCAGAAGTTCAGAAAGATGGCGCCGTTCTATTCGGTATGAAGAACAAGGGGTTGATGGCGTTTATTGTCCTGGCGGCGATTGGGTTTCTCGGGGCGCTGATTTACAACTCGATGTCGTACGCGAAGTACCGGGTTGAGGTCTGTATGGAGTATCAGGGGCAGAAGAATTGCCGGACGGCGCTGGGTGGAAATGAAGAGATTGCAATGCGATCGGCGATCGATAATGCCTGCGCGCAGATTTCTTCTGGGATGACGGACAGCATGGCGTGCACGGGGTCGCGGCCGGTGAGCGTCAAGTGGCTCAGCGGTAAGTAGAGCATTTGCGGCTAAACTGTAAGAAGTCGACTGTTTAACCGTCTTTGAACGTAGAGACGTGTTTTTTGAACTTCTGTATAGAAGTTGTCGTCTAAAGATCCGGGAGTCCAGCGTTGAAAACTAAGTGGAAAGTTGCCATCGGAGTTGGCGTGTTGACAATTGGCGGCGTGGCCGCGTTTGCCAACTATAAGATGAAGCAGGGGGCGGTGATCCCTGTGACGAGCGCCGTTGTTGCGCGGCAGGATCTGGTGTCGGTAGTGACGGCGTCGGGAGAGATCAAGCCGAGAAACTACATTAACATCGGGTCGAATGCGCAAGGTGCGTCGCGCATTATGGAGATCCTGGTGGTTGAGGGGCAGCGCGTGCGCAAGGGGCAGTTGCTGGCGAAGCTGGAATCGGTGCAACCGGAAGCGCAGTTGGCGGCACAGCGAGCGAACGTGGCGACGAGCGAGGCCGAGTCTGCCGCGACGGAAGCGGGATTGATGGCGGCGGACGAGAACATCAAATCGTCGCAGGCGTCGATTGATCGATCGAAGGCGGACGCGGAACGGGCGAAGTTGGAATTTGACCGGGCCAAGCAGTTGTTTGAAGCGCAGTTGATTGCGCGGCAGGAATATGAATTGAAGAAGAGCACCTACGACTCGAGCATGGCGGCGGTGCGCGAGGCCGAGGCGCGGGTGAGCCAGTTGCGGGCGGCCAAGGTGCAGCAGGCGGCGACAATGTCGGCGGCGCAGCGCCGGGTGACGGCGTCGCAGGCGAACCTGCGGAGCGCGGCGGACGTGTTGCAGCGGACGATGGCGGTGAGCCCGATTGACGGAGTGGTGACGAATCTGCCGGTTCGCGTGGGAGAGACGGTGGTGCCGGGTATTCAGAATTCGGCGGCCAGCTTGATCATGACGATTGCGGATATGTCGATCATCACGGCCGAGGTGAAAGTGGACGAGACGGACATCGTGAACGTGGCGCTGAATCAGCGGACGGAAGTGACGATCGACGCGATCCCGGGCAAGAAGTTTTATGGCAAGGTGATCGAGATCGGGAATACGGCGATCTTGCGGTCGACTGGGTTGGCGGCTTCGCAGAGTGCGATTTCGTCGCAGGAAGCCAAGGACTTTAAGGTTGTGGTGGCGCTTGAAAATCCGCCGGACGAGATCCGACCGGGCTTGTCCTGCACCTCGCGGGTGACGACGGCGACGCGGCCGAAGACGTTGTCGATTCCGATCCAGGCGCTGACGGTGCGGCAGAAGGGCGACCTTGACCCGGCCAAGGCGGGCGAGAAGAAAGATGCGGCGCCGATGAATCCGGCGGAGGCCAAGGCGGCAAAGGAAGAGATTCAGGGCGTGTTTATCGTGAAAAACGGCCAAGCTAGTTTCAAGAAGGTGGAGACCGGGATCACCGGGGCCACCGATATCGAAGTGACCAGCGGATTGCAGGAGGGCGAGGAGATCGTCACCGGGTCGTATAAGGTGATTCGCACGCTTCGGAACGACGCGAAGGTTAAAGTAGACAATAAGACCACTCTAAAGGCGGATTCCTAAACCATGTCTACAGCCGTTGCCGTGGACCCGAAAGTACGCGGCGAACAACTGAAGCGGGACGGGATCGTCATCCGCACGTACGACCTGAAGAAGACCTATGTGATGGGCGATCAGGTGATCAACGCCGTCAACGGGACGGACATTGAGATTAAGCGCGGCGAATATGTGGCGATCATGGGACCGTCAGGGTCGGGCAAGTCGACGTTGATGAATTTGATCGGATGTTTGGACACGCCGACGGATGGCGAATATTACATCAACGGCAGCCTGGTGAGTTCGATGTCGGACGACGACCTGGCGCGGATCCGGAACAAAGAGATCGGGTTTGTGTTCCAGAGCTTCAACTTGTTGCCGCGCGCCACGGCGTTGCACAATGTAGAACTGCCGCTGATTTATGCGGGGTTTACGCAGGCGCAGCGGCTGGAGCGGGCCAAGGTATGCCTGGAGCAGGTGGATTTGGCCAAGCGCATGTATCACAAGCCGAAT
The DNA here is from genome assembly GCA_025356215.1 of Bryobacter sp. Taxonomy (GTDB): domain Bacteria; phylum Acidobacteriota; class Terriglobia; order Bryobacterales; family Bryobacteraceae; genus Bryobacter. The sequence goes on from JANXUM010000262.1 coordinate 2,624, forward strand.
GAGTTGTCGGGTGGACAACGCCAGCGCGTGGCGATTGCGCGGGCGCTAGTGAATAATCCTTCGATTCTGCTGGCGGACGAGCCGACGGGAAACCTGGATTCGACCACGAGCGTGGAAATTATGGCGCTTTTTGAGCGGCTGTACGCGCAGGGGAACACGATAATTCTCGTCACGCACGAGTTGGATGTGGCGATGCATGCGCACCGAATCATCCACGTGCGGGACGGTAAAGTGGAGCGGGACGAGAAGACTCGGTAGAGAGGACCGCAGGGCGGTCAGATCCGGTCGATACGGGCGCGAATCATCCGGGAGAGTTCGTGGTGGGATCGAGCTTCCACGTCTCGACCCAACCTCTCAAGGACGATAGCGTAGGCTTCTTGAATCGTCGCGTTGAACGGAGCCCTCAGGGCAGCCGGTTCGATGAAAGGGAGTGCCTCGGCCGCCCGGTTGTCTTCGATCAAACGCCAGGTGACGCGACAAGCATCAGCCAGCCTCGCGATTTCGGCCTCGTTCTCTTCGAGATCGACATGAACCTCTCGTACCGCCAGGATGCTGCATCGGCTGTGACGAAGCGCTCGCGTGGTGACTGGGTCGAGTAATTTCGGTGCCAGGGGATTGAAGCCCCGACTGCCGATCACTAGCATCCCCGCGTCGTCCGCGGCGTCAATGATTCGTTCGGCCGGGTTTCCTGTCACTACCTCGACCGAGACGTCGAGCCCGTCTAGCGGGTGCTGGGCAAGCATCGCCTGCAAATCGCGGCGTGCCTGCTCGACCGATAGTTCTTGGCCAACTGTGTTGTCCGAGAGTACCGTCATGACACGGAGATGCACCTTGAAGATCTGAGCCATACGGATGGCGGAGGCGAGCCCAAGCTTGGATGGGGAGCTGAGGTTGATGGGGCAGAGCACGGGCCGCCTGACGGCCGACTCCCCCCGCACGACCCAGACGGGGACAACCGCGCGGTGGACGATGGCCTCGACCGCTGAGCCCACGAGCCATCGCCGGATGGTGGCCGGTCGACCGCCGCCCGTCATGATGAGCTGAGCGCTGAGGCGAAGGGCGGTGTCGATCGCGAGGTCGGCGGGAGCACCAACTTCCACGTCCTCTCGAACGTTTAGGCCCGCGTTCCATAGCGGTTGTAGCCGGAGACCGAGGGTCTGCTTTGCCTTTGCGATCCTGTTGGCAGTGCTCGGTTCGCTTTCCATTCGACGCTTGCCGATTGCGTGCACGACGACGAAAGGGCACTCGAGCCGTTGTCCGAGGTTTAGAACTGTAGTCAACAGCTCATCGGTTTGGTGGTCGAGCGGCAATGCCAGGACGACCGATTTTAGGTTGGTCATGATTCAACTCCGTGTTCTGTGATCGTTGGGTGTCCGCCTTCAGCTTCACTGAAAGGTACGTGCGACTCGTCGCGCAGGAGTTCGCGTCCATCCGAAATGCTGGCGAACAGGTAGTAGAGGCCCGGGATTACGAGCACACCGAGCACCGTGCCAAGCAGCATGCCGCCAACGCCCGTGACCCCGATGGTCCGATTGGCAATGGCGCCAGCCCCACGGGCGATGACAAGGGGAAGGAGGCCTGCAATGAAGGCAAAGGAGGTCATCTGGACGGCCCGGAAGCGGAGTTTTCCTCCCTCGATGGCGGCGTCTTTGATCGAGATTCCGTCGTTCCGGCGTTGCACGGCAAACTCCACGATAAGAATCGCGTTCTTACCCAAGAGCCCGACCAACATGATCATCCCGAGCTGAGCCCAAACGTCGTTCGCCAATCCCATAGCGGAGAGGAACCAGAAAGAGCCGAAGATGCCTACCGGCAGCGACAGGACAACAGCCAGAGGAAGCAGGAAGCTCTCGTACTGCGCCACCAGCACGAGGTATACGAACACCACGACAATCAGGAAGATGTAGAGTGCCGCGTTGCCCTTCTGCGACTCGTCCCACGATAGGCCTTCCCAGCCGAGCCCATATCCGCGGGGCAAGGTTGATTCGGCAACCTGCTGCACCGCCTTGATGGCTTGACCGGTCGAGTAGCCTGCAGCCGGCACAAGCTGAATGGCGGCCGAGGGATACAAGTTGTATCGGGTGATCTCGTTGAGCCCCTGCGATTTCTTCAGCTCCATGAACGCCGAGTATGGGACCATCTCCCCCTTTTCGTTGCGGACGAAGAGGTCGTCGAGGTCCTTGGGTATGCGCCGGAACTGCGGCCAGGACTGAACGTAGACCTTGTAGAACTGGTTAAAACGGACAAAGCCCTGCTCGTAAGTACTGCCGATGAGGATGTTGAGGTTGTTCAACGCATCCTGAATCGACACGCCTTTCTGCATGGCCACATCGTTGTTGATGACCACCTCGTACTGTGGATAGTCGGACGCATAGAAGGTGAACACACTGCCGACTTCTTTACGCTTCTCAAGCGCGGCGATGAATCGCTCGTTGATCTCTCCCAGAAGCTTGTAGTCGGCCGTACTCGATTGTGTTCGATCGAGAACGCGGAGGGCGATGCCGCCTGCCGCGCCGAAGCCGGGAATCGCGGGCGGCTCGAAAAACTCGAGTTTGACGCTCGTCATTTTAGCGGCCTTTTCCTTGAGATGTTCGATGATCTCGGAGGATGTCTGCGGTCGTTTGGACCAGTCGTCGAGGTTGATAATTGCCGTGCCAGCGTTCGAGCCGCGGCCTTCGGTCAGCACTTCGTACCCCGCAATCGATGTCACGCTGCGCACGCCCTTGATTTCCTTGGCAATCCGCTCCAGCTCTTGGGCCTTGGCGTTGGTGTATTCCAGAGTCGACCCGGGTGGGGTCTGAAGAACGGCGTAGATCATACCCTGGTCCTCACCGGGGATGAAGCCTGTCGGCAGGATGTTGCTTGTTGCGACGATGCCGTACGCAAAGGCCCCGATAATCACCATGGTGACCAAGCGGAGCGTGACAATCGGACGCAGGAGGCGCCACGCGTAAACGTTGGTGATTTTGTCGATGACGCGGCTGAAAGGCTTTTGGATGAAAGGCACGAGGAGGATTAACAACCCGAAGCGTCCCCAGAGTTCATAGGCGAGATAGGCGATTCCGGCCAGTAGCGGGGCCCCCACGAGGGCGTAGCCAAGCAGCGTCTTAGCACTTAGCCCGCGAATTTGCTCCCGAAGCCCTTTGCGCGCCTCCGCGTCATCGGGTTGGTGCGAATGTGGTTTCAGCACCATGGCACAGAGCACTGGGGTAAGCGTCAATGCAACGACGCCGGATAGGACGATCGTCGAAGCCATCGTCACGCCAAACTGGCGGTAGAACACGCCTACAGGCCCCGGCAGGAAAGTCACAGGAACAAACACGGCGCTCATGACCAGCGTAATTGCGACGATGGCGCCACTGATTTCCTTGAGTACTTCGATGGTGGCCCGATGCGGCGACAGGTGCGTTTCGGCCATTTTGGCGTGCACGGCCTCGACCACTACAATGGCATTGTCGACAACGATCCCGATGGCCAAGACCATGGAGAAGAGCGTGATCAGATTGATAGAGAAGCCCATCAGTTGCAGCACAAAGAAGCTGCCGACCAGCGATATCGGCACCGCGAGCGCCGGGATGATTGTGGAGCGCAGGTCCCCCAGGAACAAGAAGACCACCAGCGACACGAGAATGAACGCTTCCACAAGTGTGTGGAGCACCTGCTCCGTTGAGGCTTCAACGAAGCGGGATACGTCATAGGCAATCTCGTAGTCCATCCCGGGGGGAAACGACGTCTTCATTTCTTTGAGCGTCTTTTTCACTTCGGCGATCACTTCGGCGGCGTTGGAGCCTGGTGCCTGTTTCAAAACCACGGACGCGGCGGGACGACCGTTGACGTCGGAATAGATGTCGAAGAACTCCGAGCCAAGCTCGATCCCCGCGTGATGGTTCTGGCTCCCTTCCGCGCCCTTACCGCCGTTGGCGCCTGGGGGCACGCAGACGTCTTTGAGTCTGAGAATCTCGCCATCCGGCTTGGCCTTCAAGATGATATCGGCGTACTGATCCGGCTCATTGAAACGGCCGACATAAGTGAGCACGTACTCTTTGGACTGCGAGGTCATGCCCGTCGCCTGACCGAGCCGGCCCGGCGATCCGATGATGCTCTGCTGGGCCAGTGCGTGCATCACGTCTTCGACCGAAACATCATACGCACGCATGCGCTCTGGATTCAGCCAAATGCGCATCGCAAAGGTGCGATTGCCCAGGTTGACGGGGATACCCATGCCCTTGATCCGCTTGAGCACGGGCATGATGTAGACGTTGGCGTAGTTGAAGAGGTCTTTCTGATCGGTGTGAGGGTCCGTGCTGTACAGATTGAGATACATCAACATGCTGGGCACGACCTGGCTGACGAGAATGCCTTCGCGTACCACCAGCTCGGGTAGCCGGCTGGTCATGATGTTGACCCGATTCTGAACGTTCACCACGTTGGTGTTGGGATCGGTGCCCGGCTCGAAGAAGATCCGAATCGTCGCCTCTCCGGCACTCGTCGCGTCGGAGACGATGTAGCGCATCCCTTGGACGCCGTTGATCGATTGCTCGAGAGGGATGAGAACTGAATCGGTCAGAACCTTGGCACTGGCCCCGGGATACGCGATCGAAACGTAGACGGTTGGGGGTGCGATGTCGGGAAACTGTGCGATCGGAAGGCTGGCGATTCCGAGTACCCCCAGAAGCAGAATGAGGATCGACAGGACGATTGCCAGGGCGGGCCGGTGGAGAATTTGTGTAAACATGATGCTTCTTGGCCGCCCCTATTCGGCCTTGTACTTCAGGTGGTTGACCGCTTCCTTGGGCGGACGAATCTCTGTGTGCTCCAGTTGCTTGCCATCACGAACTTGGCGAACGCCCTCAAGCACGAACTTTTCGCCGGCCTTGAGGCCATTTTTGATTACGAAAATGTCTTCCAGTTCACGGGCGACGGTGATCTCGCGTTGGTGCGCGATCGCCTTGTCGTCGGCGACGAAGACGTAGCGGCGGTCGAGGATCTCGAAGGTGGCCGACTGCGGGATGACCAAAGCTCCCGAGAGCTTCTGATTGATCAGTAGCGTACCGGTCTGACCGTGGCGCAAAAGGCCCGCAGGGTTGGGAAAGTCGGCTCGAAACTCGATGTTTCCTGTTTCCCTGTTGAACTCCGATTCGATGGTTAGCATCGTGGCGGCGTTCTTATCGAAGATCTGCCCGTTCGCAAGTCGAAGCTGGATTGTTGCACCGGGAAGCTCGAGGTTCCGGGGCGATCCCGTATTGCTTGCGCCCCGTATGGATTTGAACCGCAGGTAGTCGGCTTCTGGGACATTGAAGTAGGTCCAAATGACAGCGTTGTCAGAGAGCGTCGTGAGGGTGTCGCCCGCCTGGATCAGGCTTCCCTGCTGCATGAGCTGGCGACCCACGATGCCGTCGAACGGAGTGAGGATGCGGGTAAAGCCAGCTTCGGCCGTGGCGCGGTCAAAGTTTGCTTTGGCTTTGTCCCGCTCGGCGTTGGCACGGGCCAGTTCCGGGGCTGAGACGAAGCCGCGCCCGGCGAGCTGTTCGGTGTTTTGTAGATTGATCTCAGCGAGGCGCAACTCGGCTTTTTCGGCCTCGAGCTTCGTGCGATAAAGGACAGGATAGAGGTCATAGAGACGCTCGCCGGCGCGCACCGCCTGGCCCTCTTGAACGGGGATTTCTTCGAGGAATCCCTCATTCAAGGCGCGGATCTCGATGTGGCGCCGGGATTGCATTCGGCAAACGTAGGCCTGAGTTGTGGGCACGTCCATGATGCTGGGTGTGGTCAGTACAACAGTCTGCGGCGCTTCTTCCTGGTGGCCAGTGTTTGCCTGATTCTTTGAACAAGCGCCAGCGAGGAGGCCCAGGCAGGTCAGGATGAGCGTGGCTCGTAGATTTTTTCGCAGCTTCATTTCTTCTCCCCTTGCGTGAATTTATGATTGGCGTCGGCTCCATCCGGAGGCTCCAGGCCGGTGCCGCGCCAGCCGCCCCCAAGACCCTGATAGAGAGTCACGGTCGCAACCATCTGCCGTTGCTTCATTTCAACGAGCTCCTGTTGTGCCTCTAGCAATTCACGCCGAGCTGTAAGTACTTCGAGGTAGTCGGCCCGGTTCAAATTGAAGAGCTCAGTCGAGATATCGACGGCTTGGGAGAGGCGGTCGACCTGCTGTTGCTTCAGCCGATAGCCCTCGCTGAGATTTCGTGTGAGGCTCACGCGGTTGCTTACCTCGACGAAAGCGTTCAGCACGGCTCGCTCGTAGTGGAGAACCGCCTGCATCTCACGGGAGTTTGCCGAGATATAGTCCGCCGAGATTCCCTTCCGATTGAGCAGGGGCGTAAACGCTTTGCCGAGGATTTCGAAGAGCAGCGAGTCGGGGGTATTGACCAGCTTGGTTGCGTCGAATGACTGGTAGCCAATCACCGATTCGATCCCAAGAGACGGATAAAAGGCCTTTCTGGCCGCGTCGACGTCGAGCCCGGCGGCCTTAAGCTCGAGCTCCGCCTGGCGCACATCGGGACGATTAGCCAGAAGCTCAGCCGGGACGCCCACCGCCAATGCGGCGGGCTGATTGTCGAGAAAGTTGGTGTTCGCCCTGTCGATCGGCTGCGGGAAGCGACCGGCCAGGAAGTTGAGCTGGTTCTGGGTTTCGACGATCCGTTGCTGGATTGTGTACAGTGAGCTCTGCATGGCCCGCAGGTTGGCCTCGAAGCGTGCCGGGGCCGCCGAGGTGGCGCGACCGGCTTGAAACTGGGCCTGCGCGAGGTCGAGTGCCCGCTCCTGGAGTGCGATGTTATCGGTTACGACCTTGAGTTGCCGGTCGAGCGCCAGTAACTCGTAGTAGCTGCTGGCGATCTCCGCAACGAGGCGAGTGACCATGAAGTTTCGACCTTCGATGCTCGCCAGGTATCGACGGGACGCGGCGTTGGCCAGGTTTCGGAGACGGCCCCACACGTCGATTTCCCATGACGAGTAGAGCCCGAACTCGTATTTCTGGAGGTTCGCCGCGATGCCGGACCTCTCGTCGCTTTTGCCTTGGCTGGTGAACGCTCCGACGCGCTCGACCCCGGTTCCCGCGCCGAAGCCTACCTTGGGCAGGTACTCACCACGCCGAGCCATGATCTCGGCATTGGCAACTACGGTCTCCTGGATTGCAATGTTGAGCTCCTGGTTGTGTTGGAGCGCTGCATCGACGAGCGCGACCAAGTGGGCGTCCTTAAAGAAGTCGCGCCAAGGGATGAGACCGGCGCTTCGCGTATCGCTCAGCCCGGCAAAGGAGTCAGGCACGACAAGGTTTGGGACGTGGACCACTCTCTTGGGGGGCTTGGCAATGCAACCGGTCGCCATCGCGACAAGTAGCGCGAGGATAGTTACGGCGAGCGCGCGGCCCATCCGCCCGGCCAGGGTACGGGACTTTGATTCCCAAATCTTGTTCATTTTGGCTTGCATCTGCTTGAAACCTTTCGTTCATGCAGTCCTGATCAGACAACGAGCCACTGCGGCACCATGGGCACGTGGTTTGGCAGTCAGGACATCACGCAAATCGAAGAGAACATCCAGCGTGGGATGCGCAATGAGGAATTAGCTCGCTGCCGTCAGTTCGGCAGTGAGAGCTGGGGGTCGGGTGAACTAGGCCGAAGGGGAGCCGCGGCTTGAAAGAGCACGCTGGTGAAACGGGGTTAGCGCTCGGTCGACCGAAGCTTGGTAGTGGCCGGTTTTGCTTCCGTAGGTGGGCAGTTCTAATCGCAGGAATGCGGCGAGTCGGAGGAAATAGCCCTCGGTTTCGTCGTCATCTGTGGGTTCGGAGAGTTCGATCTCCTGCTCGTGGAGGTCCTCTGAGAAAAGGGTGTCGAGGGAGACAACCGGCACAGCGGCATGGATGGGCGCTTGGATCTGCCTGACGCGATCCTCAATGCCAGCGAGGCGAGCGGGAGGTTTCCCGCTGAGGAAAGCCATCGCAGCGAAAGCGAAAGCAATCAGCGCGAGGTGAACTGCGCTTTGCGTTCTGATGCTGTGGGAGCCGCCCTGCATGGCCTTAAAGTTAGCACACATGATTTCGGGCGCAAAGCGCCCCGTCATGCGGACAGACCTCGTCTTCGGTGGACTACCGTGCGCTGGTGAAACACGCGTCGAAGTTACTGGCGGAGGAGCCGACAGGTAGCCTGGATTCAACGACGAGAGAGGAGACGAGAGAGTAAGAGTCGCATCCGCCTGAGCTACTATTTCACACGGGTTAGGGCTTTTGCCTGGCCGCAGCCACTTCGGCGCGGAAGCGTTGTATGCGTTCTTGCAAGCCCGCGTACAGCTTGGATGGCGCTTCTCCGGGTTTGGGCGCCGGGACGCAGGAGAGCGTTTTCTCAACCGAAGCAATGGCGGGATCGTAGTCCTTGAGGCGGAGTTGGGCCTCGGCCAACAACTCCCATCCGTTTAACTCCGTTGGGGCAAACTCGGTGATCTGCTTTGCGTATGGCAGCGCGACTTTGGTGTCGTCAAAGCCGGGGTGGCGCAAGTTTAGCAAGAGGTCGGCAAGTTCGACACGGCTCAACATATCTTTGGGATTGGCGGCGGCCCGCTTCTTCAGCGCGTCGACAGTGGTGGCCAGCATCTGGTCGGCGCGGGGGTCTTTCAATTCCGAGTACGCATAAGACAGGTTGTAGCGGGCCTTAAAGCAGAACTCTTCCGCGCGTGGGAAGGGCCGGGCGGCGTAAAACGCAGTAGCCATCCGCAAGACCTGTTCATACGCGTCGCGATAAGCCAGCTTGTCGCCCAGGTCATATTGCAGGAGTCCCATGTTGGCGGTGACGGCGATCAAGTCCATCTGTGCGCCGAGGTTATCGGCGTCGGCCTTGACCAGCCCTTCAAAGATTTCGATTGCCTGCTTCATGTATCCAAGCGCTTCTCTCCCTTCGCCCATGCTGTTCAGCGCCGTGGCGCGAGAGGACAGATTGGCGGCGGTCTCGCGCCGTATGACCGATGACTGGCGATAAGCGGGCGGCATCCGCAGGCGCCACATTTCCGCCTCGCCAGCCCAGCGCAAGGCCTCTTTGGGCTTTGTCACGGAGACCCAGTTGCAACGCTCTCCGGCCAATTGCATCAAGGCCTGCAGAAGCGGACGCGATTCTGAATCCAGTTCCAGGCCCTTCTCGTAAGTGGCTTTGGCTTTTAGGGTCCAGTCTTCGCTTGTGTCGGCAAAGCCGCCGATGGAGCGGGGCGATTGGCTGGTGCGGGCCACATTCTGATAGGCCTTGCCCAGGCGTAAGTAGTTCTCGATGTTCTTAGGCTCCTGAGCAACCAGCGCCTCGTATTCCTTCACACCGGCAGCCACCTTTGCGGCAGTCTCTGGCTGAGGCGTTACCGCGTAGTCGGTGTTGTCAATGCTTGTCTGAAGCAGGGCGCGAACGCGGCGGGCGGCGAAGGAGTTGAACTTGGAAACGACAGCCAAGCCCTTGCGGTAGGCGGCGATCGCATCCTCCCATTTACCGAGAGACTGGATTGCGTAGTTACCGGTGACGTCGCCTACGCGCAGGTAGCCGAGTGCCAATTCGATAGCCAATTCCTCATTATCCAGGGACTCCGCCGACAGCGAATTGAGGTAGCGCAGGGCTTCTTCCGACATGCCAGCGCGCATCTTTGTCGTGCCATCGACGGCCAGCATCTGGTCATAAAGATCGAATAGCTGATAGCGCGCCAGACGGCGCACATCGTTGAATCTGCGCTCTGCAATTGCCTTTTCGCGGAGCGTGCCGACCAGACCGCCGACGCCGGCAACCAACACCAGCGTCGCCGCGAGCACCGCAAAGCGCTGGCGGAAGAGGAACTTGCGGGCGCGGTACCAGGCGGTGGCGGCCTGGGCCTTTACGGGGCGGGATTGGAGATAGGCTTGAAGATCTTCGCTGAACTCGCGGGCGCTGGCGTAGCGGCGCGCGGGGTCGTGATCGAGGGCCTTGGCGGCGATCACCTGGAGGTCGCCGGAGAGCTGGCGCTGAAGGTCGGTGAGACTCAGGCCGCGTTTGGCGGCGTCATCGGCATCGGTGGTTTTGCCCAAGGGCGCGGCTTCGGCGTATTGATAGGCGCGGGCGAGTTCTTGCACGACTTCGCCAGTGTTGCCGAAAGGGCGTTGGCCGCCGAGAAGCTCATAGAGAATCATGCCCAGCGAATAGACATCGCTGCGGGTGGTGATGGCGTCTTTGCGCAATTGCTCGGGGCTGGCGTAGCGGGGGGTGAGCAGCATAACTTCGGTGACGATTTGCTCGCCGGGGGCTTTGAGCAGCTTGGCGGTGCCGAAGTCGAGGAGCTTGACCGTGCCGTCTTCGGCGACGAGGATGTTGGAGGGCTTGAGGTCGCGATGAACGATCAGATTTTGATGGGCGTGATCGACGGCGGCGCAAACCTGGAGAAAGAGGCCGATGCGCTGGCGGAGGTTGAGCTTGCGGCGGTCGCAGTATTGATCGAGCGCGACGCCTTCGACGTACTCGGTGACGAGGTAGGGTTCGCCCGAGGCGGCGATGCCGCCGTCCAGGAGGCGGACGATGTTGGGGTGGTTCATCTGCGCCAGGAGTTGGCGCTCGATGCGGAAGCGGGCTTCAAAATCGTCGCCACCCAGGTGCTGGGCGAGGACTTTGACGGCCACCTTCTGTTTGTACTGACCGTCGTCGCGCTCGGCCAAGTAGACGCTGCCCATGCCGCCGCGGCCGAGGAGCGAGACGGTCTGGTAGAAGCCGAAGCGCTGTAAGGGTGCCTCGGGAGCGGCCGCGGGGGGCGGGTGAAATTCATCCGCCGCCAGCAGTTCGCGCACGCCGGCGATTAATTCTGCGTCGCCGCCGGTTTGCTCCAGCAGAAAGACTTCGCGCCGCTCTGCGGGCAATTGGAGGGCGGCGTGGAAGAGGGCTTCGATCTGCTGGAAGCGCTGGCTCATATCCTCTTGAGGCGTTTCTTGAGGCTCTTGCGGAGCTTGTCGATCTCGTCAAGCTTGGCGTCGATCAGGGCGAGGGCGCGCTCGATGCTGGAGGCGTCGTCGTCAAACCAGCTCTTGATCTCCTGGAGGCTGAAGCCGACGCCGACGGCGCGCTGAGTGAGGCGGATGCGCTTGGCGTCTTCTTCTCCATAGAGGCGGTAGCCGTTGGCACCGCGCTCGGGCTTGAGGAGGCCGGCCTTTTCATAGAAACGGAGCGTCTCGCTGTTGATGCCGGTGGCCTCGGCCAGCTCGCCGCGTTTGAGTTTGGTTGGAGTTTCGGCCATCTGACGCCTATCCTAACCGGAAAGGGGCGCTAGAATGGAAGTTTGGGCCAGATTTGGCCAAAAATCCCCATAGAAATGGAGGCTCGAGCCTAACTTGAGCCGTATCTCGCTCGCATTTTCCTCGTTCTTCGGGCTGCTGTTTGGCGGCCAACTTCCTGACTCTGTAATCGCCGCGCTGGGTTTGTCGCGGAGGGCGGCGGCCAAGGCCGCGCCGCCGCCGACGCCGAGCAACACAAGCGAAGGAGCCTTGCAACTGTTGTCGCTGCTGCAGCGCGACGCGCGCTTGCTGGACTTTTTGATGGAGGACGTCGCGCCTTATTCCGACGAGCAGGTGGGTGCGGCGGTGCGCAACATCCACGAAAGTTCGCGCGCGACGCTGCAGCGATACTTGTCGCTGCAACCGGTGATCGACGGCGTGGAAGGCGCGGTGACGCAGTTATCGGCGGCCGGTGCGCTGAAGAACGATCCGGGAGCCATCAAGCTACTGGGCAAGGTGCCGGCCGATGGCCAAGTGCGCGCGGGCATTCTTCGTCACAAGGGCTGGCGTGTGGAGAAGATTGAGCTGCCGGTTTCCCCGGCCAAGACCAATTTGAAGATTCTTGCTCCGGCTGAAATCGAAGTCGAGTAACTCGTTTTGGCAAAGCATACAGGCGCGGTCGGCATTGACCTAGGCACCACGAATAGCGCGCTGGCCTACAGCGACGGCGAGCGCATTGACGCGTTCGCGGTCACGCAAGCGGTGCAGCCGGGAGAAGTGCGGGCCGAGGCGCTGTTGCCCTCTTTCGCTTACATCCCTGGACCGAAGGATTTTGCCGAAGGCGCGACCGCGCTGCCTTGGGACGACGCGCCGAAGTTGGTGGTGGGGGCGCTCGCCAGACGGCGGGGCGCGGAAAACGCCGGGCGATTGGTATCGAGCGCGAAATCGTGGTTGAGCTACGCGGGGGTCGATCGGACCGAGGCGCTCTTGCCGGTGCACGCCCCCGAGGGCGTGGCGAAGATCTCGCCGGTGGCGGCATCGCGGGCTTACCTCGAACATTTGAACCAAGCATGGATGGAGACGGGGAACCCGCCGTTGGGCGACTGCAACGTTGTGCTGACGGTGCCCGCCAGCTTTGACGCGGTAGCGCGGCAATTGACCGAACGGGCGGCCCGCGAGGCTGGCCTGAAGGACGCCGTGCTGCTGGAGGAGCCCCAGGCGGCGTTCTACGCCTGGCTGGCCAAGCACGCGGACTGGCGGGAGATTGTTGCCCCGGGTAATCGCGTGCTGATCATCGACATTGGCGGCGGCACGACGGACTTTACGCTGATCGACGTCAAGGACCAAGGCGGCGCTTTGAGCCTGGAGCGCGTGGCGGTGGGCGACCATATTTTGCTGGGCGGCGACAATATGGATCTTGCTTTGGCCCGGCACCTTGAAGCAGAACTGGCGGCAAAGAACACGAAGCTGGACGCGCAGCAGTTGCAGGCGCTTTGGCAGCAATGCCGGGCGGCCAAAGAAGCACTTCTGGATCCGGATTCGGAGGCGACAGAGCAGCCGGTTGCGATCCTCGGGCGCGGCAGCAGCATCATTGGCGGCACGATTAAAACCAAGCTGACGCGGGTGGCCGTCGAGCAGGTGCTGGTGGAGGGCTTCTTGCCTGTGTGCGGCATCGATGAGCAGCCGCAGCGGGCCAAACGGACGGCGCTGCAAGAGATTGCCTTACCTTTTGCGAGCGACGCGCGGATCACGGCGCATCTGGCGTATTTTCTAAAGCGGGCCGGGGGCTTGCCGACGCACGTGTTGTTCAATGGCGGCGTGTTGCGCGCGGGGCTGATCCGGCAGCGTATTCTCGAGACCTTGAATGGCTGGCCGCCCCGCCCGGTGACGGTGCTGGACGGCGAAGATCTGATGCTGGCGGTGGCGCGCGGCGCGGCCTACTATGGCATGGCGCGGCAAGGCAAGGGCATCAGGATCAGGGGCGGAGTGCCGCGAACTTATTTTGTGGGTATTGAAGACGCGATGCCGGCGGTGCCCGGAATGGCCGCGCCGATGAAGGCGTTGACGGTGGTGCCGTTCGGGATGGAAGAGGGCAGCTCGCATCGTTTTGCAGGCCGCAAGTTTGGGTTGCACGTTGGGGAGCCGGTGGAATTTCGTATTTTCAGCTCAAGCGAACGAAGGGGCGACGAGGCCGGATCGCTGCTGGACCCGATGCCGCGCGAACTGAAAGAATTACCGGCAATGGAGCTGACCCTGGCCCCGACGGCGAAGACGCCGGGCGGGCTGGTGCCGGTGAATCTGGAATCGCAAGTCACAGAAACTGGAGTGCTTGAGTTGTACTGCGTCGCCGCCAACGGCGACCGCTGGAAGCTCGAGTTCAACGTAAGAGAACGCAAGACATGAAGATTGGTATCGATCTAGGAACGACAAATTCGGCGCTGGCTTGGGTAGACCCGGTGGAGGCGGCCGAGGCGGACTACACTCCGATTCACGTATTGGAGATCGGCCAGTTTGTCGCTCAGGGCCGCAGCGAAAAGCGCAGAACGCTGCCGAGTTTTTTGTATCTGGACCAGCAGGAATATGTGGGTGTCTATGCGCGGGAGCAGGGCGCGCTGGTGCCGACCAAGAGCGTGTACGCGGCCAAGTCGTGGCTGAGCAACAGCGAGGTGGACCGCAACGCGAAGATCCTGCCGTGGGACGCGCAAGAGGCGGGGCGGCTCTATTCGCCGGTGGAAGCGTCGGCGAAGTATTTGGCGCATATCGCGAATGCGTGGCAGGAATCGCAGGGGTCGCCGATCGGCGATCACGACGTCGTGTTGACGGTGCCGGCGAGCTTTGACGAAGAAGCGCGCGAGTTGACAGTGCAGGCGGCGCGGGCGGCGGGCCTAGACAAGCTGACGCTGATTGAAGAGCCGGCTGCGGCTTTCTATTCGTGGATCGCGCGGCATCTGTCGCAATCGCAGAAAAACCTGACCGACGGCATGCACGTGCTGATTGTGGACGTGGGCGGCGGCACCTCGGACTTTACGCTGATCAAGGTAAGCAGGACGGGCGACCATGTGGAGTTTACCCGCACGGCCGTGGGCAAGCATTTGCTGCTGGGCGGCGACAATCTCGACTTGACGTTGAGCTGGCTGGTGGAGACGAAGCTCAACACGCAACTGTCGCTGCGGCAGCGCAGCGCGTTGCGACGGCAGTGCGCCGCGGCCAAAGAGAAGCTGCTGGCGACGGATGGGCCGGAGTCTGTTGAGATCACGGTGCTGGGCGCGGGCAGTTCGCTGATCGGTGGAACGTTGCGGACGGAGATCACGCGGGCCGAGGTGCGGGAGCTGGCGCTCGACGGATTTTTGCCGGAGTGCGCGCTGACGGAGTTGCCGAGTGTCGATAAGAAGAGCGCATTTCGCGAGTTGGGTTTGCCTTATGTTTCAGACCCGGCGGTGACCAAGCATCTGGCGCAGTTTTTGAACGAGAGCGGCGGCGTGCGGCCGGACGCGATTCTGTTTAACGGTGGCTTCTTCATCCCCGAGATTTTGCGCGAGCGAGTGCAGAAGGTTGTCGAGAGTTGGTTTGGCAAAACGCCTCTGGTGTTTGAAAATCAGGATCTCGATTTGGCGGTGGCCCAGGGCGCCGCTTATTACGCGCATGTGCGGGGCGGCGGTCAGGGCATTCTGGTGCGTGGCGGCCTGCCGCGCGCCTACTTTATCGGCACGGGCGAGAAGCAGAGTATCTGTCTGGTGCCGCGTGGATCGGAAGAAGGCTCGACCCTGGAGCTGGACGTGCCGGGCTTGCAACTGCTGGCGAACAAGGCGGTGAGCTTTCGCTTGTTCAGTTCTCTGACGCGGACCGAGGATGTGGCGGGGCAGAGCGTTGCGGTGGAGGACAGCTTTCACCTGCATGCGCCGTTGAACGCGGTGATCCGTTTTGGCAACCCGAGTGTGGAGCGCAATGTGCCGATCCGGTTGCGCGCGCATTTGACCGAGGTGGGGACGCTGGAGATCTTTGCGGACTCCAAGGTGAGCGAGCATTCGTGGCGCTTGCAGTTTGAATTACGGCGGCAAAGCGCGCAGAGCGTTGTGGCGCGGCCGCAGGCTTCTGTAAGCGAAGAGGCGTTGACGAAGGCTTGCGCGCTGGTGCGCAGCACCTTTGGCGCCACTGACGCCGCCGCGACGTTGCCTCCAGAAGAGTTACCGCAGAAGCTGGAACAGACGTTATCGCTCGGGCGTAATTCCTGGCCGCTGAGCGCGATTCGCAAGCTGGCGGATGTGGCGCTGGAGTGCGCGGAGGGGCGTAAGAAGTCGGCCGCGCATGAAGTGCGCTGGCTGAATCTGACCGGCTTGTGTTTGCGTCCTGGCTTTGGCGCGGCCGGGGATGACCTACGCATTGAACAGGCGCGGCGTGTATTTTCAGCCGGCCTCGCGTTTGGCAACCAGACGCAAAACGAGATCGAGTGGTGGATTTTTTCGGGGCGCATCTCGGGCGGATTGAATCGCAATCAGCAGCAGGATTTGTATCAACGCTTGTCGAGCGCTTTGATCCCCAAGGGCGCGAAGCCCAAGCGATTGAACACGTCGCTGCAGCGCGAGATGTGGCGTTGCGCCAGCTCGTTGGAACTGTTGCCGAACGGTACCAAGACAGAGCTGGGAAATGGTTTGCTCAAGCGCATCCGCGCCAAGGACTACACACCGAGCGAGATGTGGTGCGTGGGGCGGCTGGGCGCGCGCAAGCTGCTGTATGGGCCGAATAACCTGGTTGTGCCAGCTACAACCGTGGCGAGGTGGATCGATCAATTGTTGAGCATCCCCGAGGCTGCCGAGGCCGTGGCCGCGATGGCCCGGCAAACGGGAGACGCGGCGCGCGACGTCCCGCCGGCGACCGTCGACCTGGCGCAGCGGTCATGGGCGACGCACCCCAAGCGGGCGCAGTTGGAAGCGATGCTGCAGGGCGAGGGTCAGGACGATCTGTCGGCGCTGGGCCGGGTGTTTGGCGAAGAGCTGCCCAGCGGCTTGGTGATTGCCGCGCCAACGGAATGAGAGAGCGGGAAATCATCGCCTGGATCGCCAAGCGCGCGCCCAATTTTGGCCAGGGCTTGCGAGTGGGGATCGGCGACGATTGCGCAGTTTACCGTCCGGCGGCCGGCGAGGAGTTGGTGTTCACAACGGACTTCACGATTGAGGGCCGCCACTTCACACTACCCGACTACACGCCGCGCGAGGTTGGCTATAAGGCGCTGGCGCGAGGACTGTCGGACATTGCGGCGATGGGTGCCACGGCGCGCTTTGCGCTGGTGAGTTTGGCGGTGCCGGACGCGGATTTTGTCAAGCCGTTCTTTGGTGGGCTGTTTGGCCTGGCTCGTAAGTACGGAGTGACGATTGCGGGCGGGGATCTTTCACGGAGCGACAAGGTGCATTGCGATATTGTCGTCGCGGGAGTTGTTCCGGCGGGCAAGGCGGTGCTGCGCAGTGGGGCGAAGGCCGGGGAAATTCTCTATGTGAGCGGGCGGTTGGGGACTTGGAAGAAGAGGCCGAAGCCGCGGCTGGATCTGGCGGGGGTGGTGCTTCGTCACGCCAGCGCTTGCATGGACATCACCGACGGCCTATCGATGGATTTGGACCGCTTGCTGCGGGCGTCCGGCGTGACCTGCGAGATCACCGCGCCGCCGCCGGTGATGCGCGGGGCGACGATTGACGACGCCTGGCACCGGGGGGAAGACTACGAACTGCTGGTGGCGAGCGCGAAGCGAATGCCCAAACCGTTCCATGAGATTGGGATCGTCGTCGAAGGGCGGCCCGGGTCGCCGCTGCCGCCCAAGGGCTGGGATCATTTCGGGTAAGCTAGGGGCGACTATGAGCGTTGAGAAAATTGCCTACGGCGGCTGGCCGAACTGCTATCGAGTCAGCAATGGTGAAGTGGAACTGATTGTGACCTCGGATGTAGGCCCGCGAGTCATTCGCTATGGGTTTATCGGAGGGCAGAACCTATTCAAAGAGTTTGCCGACCAGATGGGCAAGTCGGGCGAAAAGACCTGGCAGATTCGCGGAGGACATCGCGTGTGGGTTGGCCCCGAGGACGTGAAGTACACCTACGGCCTGGATAACGGGCCGGTGAAAGTGGAGGCCAGCGGGACGACGCTGCGGGCGGTACAGCCGACCGAGCCCGAGAGTGGGTTGCAGAAGTCTTTGGAAATTCACCTTGCGCCGACGGGGACGAGGGTGGGCGTGGTGCATCGTATCGTCAATCGTAATGTGCTGCCCGTGGAATTTGCACCTTGGGCACCGAGCGTGATGGCGCCGGGCGGCATTGGCATCACGGGCTACCCGCCGCGCGGCACGCATCCCGAGATGCTGGCGCCGACCAACCCGCTGGTGATGTGGGGCTACACGGACCTGAGCGACCCACGCTGGATTTTCATGAAGAAGTACTTGGGCCTGCGGCAAGACCCCAACGCCAGGACGCCGCAGAAGATTGGGTTATTCAACCCGCACACCTTTGGCGCGTATCTGTTGAAGAACGAGATGTTCCTGAAGCAGTACCGAGCAGAAGTGGACAAGATGTACCCCGAGTATTTCTGTAGCTTTCAGACTTTTACCAACGCGGACTTTTTGGAGTTGGAGACCTTTGGGCCCTTTGCCAAACTGCTGCCGGATCAAGGCACCGAGTTGATCGAGAACTGGAGCCTGCATAAAGACGTGCATATCCAGCATTGGACCGACGCCGAGGTGGACGCTGTGTTGTTGCCGCTGTTGAAATAGCGGGCGCGATTATCCATAACGGGGAAACGATTCTTCGGTTGGGCGATCCAACAAAGTCACGGGAAATTCTTGCCGCTCCAATCGAGACCAAACGCGAAAATTCGTGAGCTTGCTGTTCGTCCGATCGCCCACGAGGCAGCGTGCAACGCGGGCCTGGAGGCGGAGGTTCCCCCCGGCGGTTCGCGTTGCAGAGAAACTGCGCCGCCGTATCACCACGCTCGCGGGTTCCTGTGGATCCAGATCGATTCTCTGCCGGGCATTGGACTTGGCAAAGGGCTAAGCCGACGGTCTGGAGGGCGTGGCGGTCAGCGAAGTCATCGCGCAGTTCCTGGGCCTGCTTGCCACTCTAATTGGCGAGCGACGGTGGAGATGGAAGAATCGTTCTCATTCTTGACCGATGACATCATCCGGGTGGGCTATGCGGAGAAGGAAGGCAAGCTCACCAAGGTATCGATGGTGTTGAGGATGCGCTGGTGGGCCACAGCAAGGATGTCCGCGAGTGTCAGAATACCGACCGGGCATCGCGATTGCCGACGCGTCCGCAGAATACAATCATCTGATGACGGGCATCCCCACGCTGGTCAAGCCATATGCTTACAGAGAAAAAGCGATTGAGGAATAGATTGGCCGTGTGAACGAGAATGAGAAAGGGATGGACGCGGAACTGATGGACTTTGACATGGATGGACTTTGCCGGGCCATTGCTGAATCTTCGCCGATGCCCATGGTTGCGCTGGAGATCGGCACTCACAAGGTGAAGTACGCGAATCCGGCGTTCTGCGCGTTGCTGGGTAAAGGCAGAAACGAGTTGGTGGGGCATACTTTTCCAGGTGCCGCGCAAGGACAAGACGCATGCCTGGCACTGCTTGATCGGGTCTCGAAAACCGGCAAAGTCGAGATCCACACGGGCCTGGAGGATTCTCCGGCGCATCCCTTCTATTGGTCCTATGCGGTGTGGCCGATCTTCGCTGCCGACGGGGCTATAGGCGGAGTGATGATTCAGGCGATCGAGACTTCTCCGTTCCATCGTCAAGTGACAGCAATGAACCGGGAATTGATCCTCAGCGCAACGGTTCAACACCCGCTCATGGACGACGCCGATGCTTTTAACCGCAAATTGCAAGCGGAGGTCGCCGAACGGCAGCGAGTGTATGCGGCGTTGGAGGAAAGCGAAGAACGCTTCCGACTGCTCTACAACGCATTGCCTGTAGGCGCGTTTGTATGCGACCGCGAGGGCTTGATCCAAAATTACAATCTGCGCGCGGTCGAGCTTTGGGGGAGAGAGCCCAAGCTTGGCATTGACCGTTTCAGTGGCGCGCTGGCGTTATTTCTGATGGATGGAACCAAGTTGGCCAACACCGATAATCCGATGAATAAAGTATTGCGGACCGGTGCCCCGGAGCGGAATATCGAGATGCTCAAAGAGCGGCCTGACGGATCGCGCCTCCCGGTGATTGTCAGCTATGTCGCGCTCAAGAATTCCGACGGCGCGGTCTCGGGAGTGATCATCACTTTTGACGATATCAGCGACCGATTGCGCGCCGAGAAGGAAGCCCGGGACATCGGGCAAAAATACAATCTGCTCGCCGAATCGATGTCTCAGAAGATTTTTACTACCAAGGCGAATGGGGAACTCGATTATGTGAATAGACAATGGTTCAACTATTCGGGGAAAGTGTACGAAGATTTCGAAGGTTGGGGTTGGAAGCAGCTGATTCATCCGGAAGATATTGGTTTTACGATGCGGGAATGGTTGCTCAGCATCGAAACGGGGGCACCGTTTGAGGTGGTGCATCGTTTCCGGCGATGGGATGGCCAATTTCGTTGGCACCTTACCCGCGCGCAGGCGCTTCGGAATGGCTCTGGAAAGATTTCGATGTGGCTCGGTTCCAATACCGATATCCAGGACCAGAAGGAGTTGGAGGCGGAACTGCGTTGGGCGAACGACGATTTACGCCAATTTGCCTTCGCGGCCAGCCACGACCTGCTGGAGCCGCTGCGGACCCTCAGCAACTATTCGCAGCTTCTGGTGAGAGGCATTCCGGGCCCGCTGTCCAGCGAGGCGGAAACCTGTATCAATTTCATCACGGAGAGCGCCGCGCGGATGCGGACCTTGCTCACCGACTTACTCGCCTATACGGAAGCCGGGGCGGACCGGGGAGCCGAGGCGGAGCTGATCGATCTGAATAGGGTGTTCCAGTCTGTCAAGGGAGACTTGGCGCTGGTAATTAGTGAAAATGAGGCGGTTGTGACCAGTGGCGTGTTGCCCACCATCTGTGGCCACGAGGCGCGGCTGGTGCAACTGTTTCAGAATTTGATCGGCAACGCGATCAAGTATCGGGGAGAGAGAGCGCCGGTCATCCATATTGAGGCCGCGCGGCAAGGCCGGGATTGGCTCTTCACTGTGACAGACAACGGCTTGGGAATCGACGCCCAGCACTTTGAGAAAATTTTTGGAGTATTCACGCGGCTGCACGGCAAAGCGATTCCTGGTACGGGCATCGGTCTGGCAATTTGCCAGCGGATCGTCGAGCGCTACGGCGGAAAGATCTGGGTCGAGTCCCAAGTTGGACAGCGGACAATTTTCTACTTCACGTTGCCGATTGAGGAGGAATCCATCGATGGATAGCAGTTCAGGTGGGCAACCTTATCGCATCCTGCTTTTAGAAGACAGCGCCGCCGACACGTATTTATTTCGGCAGGCGTTGAAAAATACCGGGCTCAAACACGATCTCACGGTGATTGACGATGGGGAGAAGGGTCTGGATTTCGCCAAGCGGCAGGGGGACTACGCGGCAATTGCCGTTCCCGACCTTGCGGTGCTGGATCTCAACTTGCCGAAGGCTGGCGGTGCCGCCGTGCTGGCGGCGATGCGGCAGCATCCAGAGCTGGTGGGAGTGCCGGTGATCATCTTAAGCTCATCGGACGCCCCGTCCGACAAAGAACGCACCCAGGAACTGGGCGCCGCCCGATACATCACCAAGCCAATGAATCTGGCCGACTATCTGCGTATTGGCGACCAAGTAAAGGAGCTGTTGCTGGAATCGAGAGCGGCCTTGGAACGCGGGGCGTAAGCGCCGAAATTCATGGTTTAAGTTTTGAAAATCACCCGATTGGCGTTGGTCCAGGCGATCTTGCGAAAGACGGCGGGCGAGGCGAGAGCCTTCAGGACGACCAGCGTTTCCCGCCCGGTACATTTGCCTTTAAGGATGGGCAGCAGGGGCGAGCCGCCCGCGCCGTGGCCGTCGAAACAGCCGCAATCGCTGCCGAACATCAATTTGTTCTGATGCCGCTCGAGAAAGCTGCGGGCAAAGTCGGGATCGCGGGTGAAGGCGTTGTGGCCGGAGTTGGCCGACATGTCGGCGAATAGGTTTGGGTAATCGGCGAGGAAGCGATCGGTGAGGCCGCCGGGCTTGATCTTGCCGGGCGGGTAACTGGTGTCCATCGGAACATCGGCGCTGATGTTGGCCCAAAAGAAATCGGCATGGCCCAGGAAAGTGGTCTTGGCGTGGGCCTTGAGCATTTTGTCGAAAGTGCGCCAGCCGGTGTTGAAGTCGCCGCTGCCGGGCGGCACCTCCTGGAAGTGAATGGTGATGGGCACCTCCATTTCGGCGCAGAGATCGTAGACGCGGCGCATGTCGGCCGACTCGGCGGCGACGTGATTCTTCATTTCGCCGACGCCACGCGCGCCGCCCTCGATCGCTTTGCGAAGCTTGTCGACGGCATTGGGCTCGGTTGGGTCGGTGGCCGCAAACCAGATGAAGTTTTTGGGATGGGCGGCGATTTCAGACTTGGCCCGTACCTCATCCAGCAGGTTGGTGAGCAGGACGCCTTTGGTCACGCCGGCACCCGCGAGGTGTTCCATGCTGGAATGCGCGTCGCGCCGGGGGTGCATATGGATGTCCACCACGTCGTTGCCCCAGGGGCTGGCGGCGGCGGCCAAGGCGGAAGCCAGAAACTCTCGTCGTTGCATAGAGGACCTACTTTGGGAGGCGATTTCCTCTGAGAGCGTATCATCAAAGAGTAACGATGTCCCAGTTTGAGTATCTTAGCCGCAGCGGTATTTCTGTATCGCGAACCACATCCAAGTTGCCTTATGCGAAGGGTTTGGTGAAGTGGCTACGCGAGTTGGACAAGAAGCGCGGGGTTTTCCTGTCGTCGGGATACGAGTATCCCGGGCGCTATTCACGTTGGGATTTTGCCAGTGTCGCCCCGCCCCTGGAAGTGATTGCGCGCGGGCGGGATATGGAATTCCGGGCCCTGAATGCGCGCGGAGAGACGCTGCTGCGGATGCTGGAAGGCGTGCTGCGCCACCACCCGCATTGGGACGCGTTCACCAGCGAGCCCACGATCTTGCGCGGCTTGTTGAAGCCGCTGCCGGCACTGTTTAGCGAAGAAGACCGGTCCAAGCAACCGTCCGCGTTCTCGATTTTGCGCGAGCTGATGCATGAGTTCGCCAACGGGCAAGTGAAGGACCTGATGTTTATCGGGGCCTTTGGCTACGATCTGCTCTTCCAATTCGACCCGATCGAGCTCAAGCTGCCACGCGACGGGGTCAAGGACATGCAATTGTTCTTGTGCGACGAGATCTACTTGATGGATCGCAAGAAGGAAACGATCGAGCGCGTGAGCTTTGACTTTGCCAAGGGCGAGTTGAGCACGGCCGGGACCAAGCGCGAGGCCGGACCGGTGGACAAGCCCACGAGGCGCAAGCCGCAGCCGATCGCCGCCGACCATGTGCCGCAAGAGTACATGGCCAAAGTGGAGACCTGCCGCGCGGGCATGAAGGTGGGCGATTACTACGAAGTTGTGTTGCGGCAGACCTTTTCGACAACCTTTGCCGGCAAGCCGTCTGAGCTGTTTGAGCGCATACAGGTGGCCAGCCCCAGCCCTTATGAGTTTTTGATTCAGTTCGGAGACGAGCAGTTGATTGGCGCGTCGCCCGAGATGTTTGTGCGCGTCGAGGGCGATCGCGTGGAGACCTGCCCGATCTCCGGCACCGCCAAGCGCACCGGCGACCCGCTGGTGGACGCCGAGAACATCAAGCAACTGTTGAATTCGGCGAAGGAAGAATCGGAACTGACCATGTGCACGGACGTGGACCGCAATGACAAGTCGCGCGTCTGCCTGCCGGGCACGGTTGAGGTGATTGGGCGGCGCTTGATCGAGAGCTACGCGGGGGTTTTTCACACGGTCGATCACGTGATTGGTACGATCGACCCGCGCTTTGATTCGCTCGACGCCTTTTTGTCGCACATGTGGGCGGTGACGGTAATTGGCGCGCCGAAGAAGGCGGCGGCGCAGGCCGTCGAAAATCTGGAGAAGACCGCACGCGGCTGGTACGGCGGGGCGATCGGCATGATCAGCCTATCGTCGGGCGACATCAATACGGGCATCCTGATTCGCACCGTGCATCTGAAGGATGGCTGGGCCAAGTATCCAGCCGGGGCGACCCTGCTGTACGATAGCGAGCCGGCGGCCGAAGAGGCCGAAACGCGGCTGAAGGCCACCAGCTTCTTTCGTGCGCTGGCACCGAAGAACGCGCCGCCGGCGACCAAGACGGCCGCGCACAAGTTCAGCGAGCCGGTGAAGATGATGCTGGTGGACAACGACGACTGCTTTATCCACACGCTGGCCAACTACGCGCGTCAGGCGGGGGCCGAGGTGGTGACCTACCGAAATGGCTTTGATCTATCGCTGATCGATGAGGTGAACCCGACGCTGGTGCTGATCTCGCCGGGCCCAGGCCGACCGCACGATTTCAAGGTGCCCGAAACGGTGCAATATTGCGCTCAGCGGGGCATCCCGGTCTTTGGCGTTTGCCTGGGTCTGCAGGGGATTGTTGAGGCGTTTGGCGGCGTGTTGGACGTACTGGACTATCCGATGCACGGCAAGCAATCGGAAGTGTTGCACGAGGGCCAAGGTGTGTTTGAGGGGCTACCGAGCCCATTGAAGGTGGGGCGTTATCACTCGCTTTACGCGCGGCGCGCCACTTTGCCGCCGGAATTGGAAGTGACGGCCGAAACGGCCGATGGCGTCATCATGGGCGTGCGGCATCGCGAGCTGCCGATCGAAGCCGTGCAATTTCATCCGGAGAGCATGCTGACGCTGGAAGGCAAGGCGGGATTGAAGCTGATCGAGAACGCGATCCGGCAGTTGACGCGCCGGGCCGTAGGGGTTTAAGCAGCGAAAGTACTAGGTAGTTATGGGTACTTTTGCAACGCTTGGAGCATTGTTCACATCATTGAGGCAGAGCATACTTAAGTTGGACTACCAGTATGGAATCGTTTCTTCAAGACATTGTCTTTTACGCGGTTGTGGGCTTGATCGCCTACTTCTTGCTCAACGATTCCGGCGGCGGGGGCAAGCGCAACCGCGCATTCTCGGCGGCGTAAGTGTCGCCATCGAGGTTGTTGCTTGATGGACGCCATCGTAATCGGTGGCGGACTGGCAGGCTTGGCGAGCGCGGCTGCGCTGGGGAGCCAGGGCTTTCAAGTGGATCTATTTGAGGCCAAACCATTTCTTGGCGGACGGGCGACCTCGTATAACGTGCCGTCGAGCGACGGCGAGAGTGAAGAGATCGACAACTGTCAGCACATTTTGCTTAAGTGTTGTTCCAACCTACTTGACTTCTACAAGCGCCTGGGTGTGCTGGATGGGATCGAGTTTCATCGCGAGTTCTATTTCATTGAGCCGGGCGGGCGTGTCTCTTCGTTGCGCAAAGGCATCTTTCCGGCGCCGATGCACTTTGCGGAGAGCTTTTTCCGCGCAACCTGGCTGAGCTTGAGCGACAAGATCGCGCTGGGCCGGGCGATGCTGGCCGTGCGGCGGGAGCGGCTGAAGCGCAATGACCTGGACGATATTACGATGCTGGAATGGCTGCAAGAAAAGAAGCAGCCTGCGCGGGTGATCGAGCGCTTTTGGCGTCAAGTGCTGGTGAGCGCGGTCAATGTGGAACTGGATCAGATGGCGGCGGCACATGGTTTTCAGGTGATTTGGCTGGGCTTTCTGGCGGGCGCGGACACTTACGAGATGGGGATCCCGAAAGTGCGGCTGGGCGAGCTGTATCGTGTGGCGATGGCCAACGTAACGCATCATGAGCGCGCCATAGTGGAAGAGTTCGATGCGCAACGCGGTGTGCTGGTGGGCGGGGAATGGATTGCGGCCAAGGCATATGTAAGCGCGCTGCCGTCAGAGCGGCTGGCCAAGCTGGTACCGGAGTTGCCGATCGACTTTAGCCTGTTTGAGCCCTCGCCCATCACGGGCATCCACTTGTGGTTTGACCGCGGGGTGACGGAGTTGCCGCACGGGACGCTGCTGGACCGCAACATACAGTGGTTCTTCAACAAGGGCGAGGGCCGCTACCTGATGCTGGTGGTGAGCGCGTCGGACGGGATGCTGCGGATGCAGCGGCAGGAGATCATCGATCTGGCTTTGAGCGAACTGCGCGAGTTTTTGCCGGGCGCGCGCGAGGCGGTTCTGCTGAAGGCGCACGTCGTCAAAGAGGCGCGGGCCACATTTCGCGCCAAGCCGGGCCTGGAACTAAAGCGCCCACTAGCGCGGACGACGATCCCGAATCTGTTTTTGGCCGGGGATTGGACCCGCAACGGTTGGCCCGCGACGATGGAGGGAGCGGTGCGCAGCGGGTATCTGGCGGCGGAGGCGGCCAGCGCGTATTTGGGTAAAGCGGCTAGATTCCTGTTGCCCGATGTGGCCTAAACTAGGGAGTATGAAGACCCGCCGAGAAGCCCTGTTGGGCAGCGCCGCATTGGGATCCTTGTTGGCCAGCCCGCTGCTCGCGGCTACCCCGATGACGACTCTGCGCATTGAAGTCACCAACGACATCGGCAAGCCGATTGACCGGGCGGCGGTGATCGTGCGATTCGTGCGGGGTCGCAATGTTGCCAAGCTGGGTAAGAAAATGATCACCAACTGGGAGATGCGTACCAATAGCGAAGGCTGGGTGAAGATTCCGCCGATCCCGCAAGGGGACATTCTGGTGCAGGTGATCGCGCGCGGATACCAGACCTTTGGCCAGACCTATCCAGTGGGCGAGGAAGAGCGCACGATCCAAGTAAAGGTGAATGTGCCGCAGAAGCAATTCAGCTCCCACGGCGACATGATCACCGAGCCTGCCAAAAAAGAAGAGCCTGCCAAAAAAGAAGAGCCGAAAAAGCCTTAGGCTTCGGCCAGTGCGGCAACCAGCGCGCCTTTGGCGGTGGAGTTGAGCGGCGATTGCGCCATCCGGATCTCGCTGAGTGGCAGAGGGAATTCCGACTCTTTGAGCAGCTTCTCAAAACGGTCGCGGAAGCCTTTTGGCATCGCGCTGCCGCCGGAGAGGACCATCGGCACGGGCCGGCCTATCTTGGGGATGTTGCGCGAATTCGAGAAGGCGTCCTTGAGGCCATTGACGACTGAGCGGATCATCTCGTCGTAATAGACGTTCAGCACCTGGTGCAGCTTGTCGGCAAAGTGACCGTTGATGTAGAAAGACTCTTCCTTGGCCATGCGGATGCGGGTGGCCAGTTCGCCGGTGATCGTCGATGCGGACGAGTCAATATAATCGCCGGCCTTGGGGACGCTGAAGCTCAAAACCGGTACGGCCAGATAACTGAGGCAGACGTTGACCAAACCCCCGCCGAAGCTGATGCCGATACCTGAGTAATTGGTTTCTTCGAGCTCGGAAAAAACGACTGCCAAGCCTTCATTGATCGGCGTGGGAGTGCAATCGAGCTCGCGCAGAATCTGGGCGATGGTGGCGTCATGGTAAGTGAGATTCTCTTCGGCGCCAAGCGAGGCGGCCGGGACGCTGTAGTACACGGGGAGGCCGCTGCGGCGCTCGCCGTCGGTGAGATTTTCAATCAACTGTTTGAGCATGGCGGCGTTGGCGGGCTCTTGCGGGTTGAGCACGCCACGGGTCATCGGGCGGCGGGCTTCGGTCTGGAGCAGGTCGGCAAAGCGCGAGCTCTCATTGCCGGGCACGATGATGCTCTTCTCGCCGGCGTCGCCGTGGACGACGTACGGAACGCCTTCGCGCTTAAGCGAGGACTCGGTCATTTTCGACCAAGGCACGGTGACAAACGCGTTTAACTGGGTTTTGTATTGAAAATCTTCGTTGTTGCGGAAGGCGGTGACGATGCGGCTGGTGCCGACGTCAAGGCCGATGGCGGGAGTTTGGGGGGCGTTTTTCATTGGTTTACCTCTGCGGCTTTGCCGGTGTCTTTACTTGGTTTTTCGGCCATGGGCGAGTTGTTCTCGGGCAACAGCGCACTCAGGCGGCGGTAATTGTTACGCAACTGGGTGCGCAGTTGCGTAACCGATAGCGATTTCTGTTTCGCCTCTTCGCGGATGAGATCGTCGGCACTGCCGAGACCTTTCCACATGCGTGCGCCAGTGGCCGCGAAGAAGGTGTTGTCGTAGGTGAATCCAAAGAGCTGGATACTGCCCAACGGCTGAGCGTAGTTGTCCGGAAGGCCCATCTCCTCGAAGGGAAAGTTGCCTGCCCAATCGGTATGGTATCCGATTAGGAAATTGCTTGGGTTGACCGACACCTGAGCATGGGTGACGCAATTGGTGGCGGCGATGTCGTAGCGGGCGCGCAACATGCGGGTGAGAAGGCGACCGGAGTCGATTTGCGCCTGTGTGACGGCGGGGGCTTCATCCCCGGTGCGAGTTTGCGTTTCGAAGGCGACGGCGAGGAACGATTCGTTGAGCGCGATGTAAGCCCACTTGTCGTCTGCCCAGATGGACTTGCCGCTGTGATTGGCGGCATCGGACTCGGCAACGATGCGGAAGACGCGGCCAAAGCGGTCAATCGCGTAATGATATGCCTTCTCAGTGCGCGCGAATTGGACGAGGGATTCGCCGAGATACTTCAAGCGCGAAGTCTTGTGCTCGGCGAGATCCTCAAGGGTGCTCTCGGTGGTGTGGAAGACGATACCGGCGGCCTGGCGGCTGGGGAGTTGGGTCAGTGACGAGGCGGGCAAGTTGCGGTTCCAGACATAATACTCCCGGGGACGGTTGGTGGTGGCGTAGCGGGTATCGATGTGTAAACCGCTGGACCAGGTTTCGATGCTGCTCTTGGTGTCGACCAGCCAGACCTTCTCGAGCGGGGCCTCTCGCCGGGGGCGGCGCGTGGGCGCGGAATTAGCCGAATCCGCCAGCAATGCGGGTGGGGCGGCCGCGCGGAAGTATGTAAATGTAGGTACGCTGAGCACGAATAGAACCGCAAGCCAGAACTTCTGATTACGAAGCCACCAATATTGAGGCCGGCCTATGACCGCCTCCATTTGAACAACGCGGCGATCGGTCGTCCGCAGAAAACGCAGTTTCTCTACAGGGTCTTCGATCTTGGAAGCCCTCGCGTTGATGAGCGGATTCAATACCTCTCGCGGAGAAAACCGGTTCAAGCGCTGCCACTACCTTCTGGGGCATCTTCTGTGGATGATCGGCGGAAGCGCCAGGAATCCTTATAGCCACCCGAGCTAGTCTTAGGGTACTCGTTTGGGCCGGGTACGGTGAAGACCTTATGTCAATTCGCCGGCTTTGCTGAAGAAACCACGACCTTCGGTTGGAGCGTCCATCAGCTCGCCCGCCTGAAGTGAAATGGAAATAATCAACGGTCGCAAGCGCAAAGGCTCGCTTTTGACCGGGTGGCACCGATAAGCTTTACTGAAACAAACGATATGTTTGGTTCCAGCACTTAAAAGTCTGTCTTGAGGAAGAACTCTCCACGAAGGTGAAACATGGAAATCATCCCCTCACGCTCCCAATCGGAGTCCGATGGACGCAACGTGTTGGATGAGCGAACGGCGGATCATCCGGAGCAGTTGGCTAGACTGCTTGCGGCCGCGTTGCGAGATACATCGGAGAGTGTCCTGATCACGGACGCTTGCTTGGATCTGCCGGGACCCAATATCGTTTTCTGCAACGCCGCGTTCACCCAGATCACCGGATGGGGGGAGTCTGAGATTGTGGGGCGGTCTTCGCGAATTTTGCAAGGGCCGCTCACCGACCGTTCGGTTATGGCGCGGTTAAAGGCGGACTTGCAGGCCGGGCGGCGGTTTGAGGGAGAGACCTTCAACTACCGCAAGGACGGGACCGTCTACCTGATGCAATTGCACATTTCGGCCGTGCGCGATGAAGCTGGTCGGACCACGCACTACGTGGCGGTGCAGCGCGACGTTACCGAAGAACGAAGAACGGAGCGGGAAATACAGACTGCCAGAAAGAGTGCCGAGGCCGCGGCCCGGGCAAAGTCCGAGTTTCTGGCGGTGATGAGTCATGAGATTCGAACGCCGATGAATGGAATGCTGGGGATGAGTTCGATCCTGGCCGGCACAAACCTGAGCCCGGAGCAGCGCGACTATCTGGATACGATCCGGGCCAGCGGCGATTCGCTCCTGTCGATCCTCAACGACATTCTGGATTATTCCAAGATCGAAGCCGGCGGCATGGAGCTGGAAGCGCTTGAATTCGATCTGCGAGAGATGGCTGAAGTGGCGGTGGATCTGGTGGCTGCCCAGGGGCAAGACAAGGGCCTCGAGCTCATTTTAGACGTGGCAGAGGAGCTTCCGTGGGTGAGGGGCGATGCGGGCAGAATCCGGCAGGTGTTGCTGAACCTGCTGACGAATGCCATCAAATTCACGCAGACTGGAGAAGTTCGGCTTTCGATCAAGATCGTGGAGCGATTGGACGCCGCGATTGCCATTCGCATCGCGGTGAGCGACACCGGGATTGGGATTTCCCCCCAATCCCAGCAGCGGTTGTTTTCGCCATTCATACAAGCCGACAGTTCCACCACCCGGCGCTATGGAGGAACCGGTTTGGGGCTTGCGATCTCCAAGCGTCTCATCGAAACGATGGGTGGCGCGATTGGCTTGGATAGTATCCAGGGAGAGGGCAGCACCTTTTGGTTGAGTCTGACTTTGCCGGTGGCCGCCGGTGAATTCGACTCCGCGGATCGGGAGCCGACAGCCGATCTACTGCAAGGAAAGCGCGCGTTGGTTGTGGATGACAATGCAACCAACCGCAGGGTGCTGCGCCGCCAGTTGGAGTCCGCTGGCCTGGAAATGGTGGAGGCGAGTTCGGGGGACGAAGCGCTTGCGATGCTCACCGGGTTTTCCAATGAAGGGAAGCCGATCGACCTGGCTCTGTTGGATTTGCACATGCCCGAAATGGATGGACTGATGCTGGCTCGATCCATCCGCGGAAAAACGGACTGGGACAAACTGCCGCTGGTAATGTTGGCGAGCCATCGGGATCGGGAATCGATGCTGGAGGCGCGTCGCGCGGACATCAACGAATACCTGCTGAAGCCCGTCGGATCGCGAAAGCTGTTGCGCATCCTGAACGGGGTGTTGGGGAGGGAGCGGTCGGAGGGTTTTGGGCCATTGGAGGCGACGACGGAGGCCTATTCGGGTCTGGTATTGGTGGCTGAGGACAATGTCGTAAATCAGCGGATTGCGAGGATGTTACTGGAGCGTTTGGGTTTGCGCGTGGACACGGTAGCCAACGGACAGGAAGCCGTTGCCGCCCACGCCCGCTCCAAGTATGGGTTGATCCTGATGGACTGCCAAATGCCGGAGATGGACGGCTGGATGGCCACACAGCGCATCCGCGAAGCCGAGGGCGGAAGTGACGCCAGAACGCCAATCGTAGCGCTGACAGCCGCTGTTATGACGTCTGACCGGGAGCGCTGCCTAGTGGCTGGCATGGACGGTTACCTCTCCAAGCCGATCGGCTTCGCCGAACTACGAGAGACAGTGGGCAAATGGCTCAGGCCCGCCGTGGAGCTAGTGGAATTGACTTTGAAGTGAATCCGGAGCAAGGCCGTATCGAAGCTGCCTCATTTTGATGCGAAACTTCTGCAGATTACGCGCGTTTCATATAACGGATAGAGGCGAACGATGAACTTGCAGACGGTGTTGAGAGTAAAGACTTTAGCGGCGGCGGCCGTAGTGATGGCTGTGGCGTTGGGCCCGCTGGCGGCCAAGAAGGTGGCTAGTGACGCGGCGAAGTTCCGCCAGAAGCTTGCCGGGGACAAACAGATTGAGCAGGCCTTGAGCCGGATGACCTTTGGGGCGCGACCGGGCGACGCGGCTGCTGTGAAGAAGCAGGGGCTGAAGAAATGGATCGAGAGCCAACTGAACCCGACGTCGATCTCGGAAAACCCGGAGCTGGAAGCGAAGCTGACCAAGATGGGGACCCTCGGGCTGTCGACGGAAGAGTTGGCGCTGAAGTATCCGACGCCGCAGGTGTTGACGGCGGTGGCGATGGGAAGAATGCCGATGCCCGAGGATCCGGATCTACGCGAGGTTTACGAGCGGCTGAGCGAGCGCTACAAGGCTCGCATCGAACGCAAGAAGACCAAAGGCGAAGAGGATGAAGAAGAAGTCAAGAAGGCAAATGAGGACCGCATACGCCGCCGAATTGGAACGATGACGACCGAGGAGCGCAGCGAGGCATTGCGTAAGCTCGCACCCCAGCAGGCAGTGGCCGGGGAAATCACGGAAGCCAAAATTTATCGCGCAGTGATGAGCGAGCGGCAACTGAGCGAGGTGCTGGCGGATTTCTGGTTCAACCACTTCAACATCTATATCGACAAGGGCGCGGACAAGTGGCTGACCACCGCCTATGAACGCGACGCGATCCGGCCCTATGTGCTGGGCAACTTCAAAGACATGGTGAAGGCCACTGCGCAGAGCCCGGCGATGTTGTTCTATTTGGATAACTGGCAGAGTGTAAGCGAGGCACCGGCGGACCGCACGCGCCGCGCCGCCCCCAAGGCCCGCGCCCGCGGATTGAACGAAAACTATGCGCGGGAGCTGATGGAGCTGCACACGCTGGGCGTGGACGGCGGCTATACGCAGAAGGACGTGCAGGAAGTGGCGCGCTGCTTTACCGGATGGAGTATCGACGACCCCAACCGGGGCGGCAAGTTTAAGTTCAACGAGCGCGTGCACGACAAGGGCGAGAAGGTAGTGTTGGGCGTGACGATCCCGGCGGGCGGAGGGATGGAGGATGGCCTGAAGGTGATCGACATCCTTGCGGCGCATCCTTCGACAGCGAAGTTTCTGTCGCGCAAACTGGCGCAGCGCTTTGTGGCGGACGAGCCGCCGGTGGCGCTTGTCGCTCGCATGGCCGCCACATTTACCAAAACGAACGGCGACCTGAAAGCCGTGATGCGAACGATGCTGACAAGCCAGGAGTTCTTTAGCGCGGGTGCGTTTCACGCCAAGATGAAGAGCCCGCTGGAGATGGTGGCGGGAGCATTGCGCGCCACCGGGGCGACAGTAACTAGCGCGATCCCGGCATCGCAGGCCATCGCCAACATGGGCCAGCCGCTCTATCGCAAGCAGGAGCCGACGGGCTACTCCAACAACGGCGAGGAGTGGGTCAATTCAGCCGGATTGTTGGCTAGGATGAACTTCGCCATTGCCCTAAGCGAGAACAAGATCAATGGCGTGAAGATCGACAAAGACAAGTACGCGACGACGGCCAAGAGCATGGGCGCGCCCGAGTGGCAGCGCCGCTAGAGGACAAAGGAGTTTAACCATGGCAACCAGAAGAGCATTCTTACGCAATAGCGGTGTCGCGATGTTTGGCATTGGGGCGTCGCCGATTTGGCTGGAGCGGGCGATGGCCGCCAGCAATGCCGGGGGGCGCAAGAAGGTGTTGGTGGCGATCTTCCAGCGCGGCGCGGCCGACGGCTTGAACATCGTGGTGCCGCATGGCGAGAAGGCTTATTACGCTGGGCGGCCGGGAATCGCGATCCCCAAGCCGGACGGCAAAGAGACGAGCGCGATCGATCTCGACGGCTTCTTTGGGCTGAACCCGAATCTAAAGGCGCTGAAGCCGATCTTTGACGAGAAGAAGCTGGCGATGGTGCACGCCTGCGGTAGCCCCGACCCGACACGCAGCCACTTTGACGCGCAGGATTACATGGAGAGCGGGACGCCGGGCTTGAAGGCGACGCGCGACGGCTGGATGAACCGCGCGGTGCCGAACGCGGCGGAGCAGTCTCCGATCCGCGCCGTGTCTTTGGGGCCGGTGCTGTCGCGCACGCTGCGCGGGGCGAATTCCGCCGTTGCACTCAACAACGTGCGCGATTTTCAGGTGAAAGACAAGATGGCGAGCGAGGACTACATGAGCCGCTACGCCGCCTCGGTTGACACTCAGCTTAAGGGGACGGGCAAAGAAACCTTTGAGGCGATCCGATTGCTGGAGACCTTGCGCAAGGCTGAATATCAGCCAGGCAACGGGGCCAGCTATCCGGGCGGGCGCCTGGGAACGAGTTTGAAGCAGATCGCACAGATGATTAAGGCGGACGCCGGCCTGGAGGTGGCGTTCGCCGATCTGGGCGGTTGGGATCATCACGTCAACGAAGTGGGCCAGACGGCGCTGGTGGGGCCGCTGGCGAATTTGCTTACGGAATTCGGGGATAGCCTGGCCGCCTTTTATCGCGATCTTGGGACGCGGATGGAAGACGTCATGGTCGTGACGATGAGCGAGTTTGGGCGGACGGCTCGGGAGAACGGCAATCGCGGGACGGACCATGGGCACGCCAATGTGATGTTCGCGATGGGCGGGAATTTGCAGGGGGGTAAGGTGTACGGCGAGTGGCCGGGCCTGGAGCGCGAGCAGTTGTACGAGCAGCGGGATCTGGATGTGACGACGGACTTCCGCGATGTGCTGGGCGGCGTGGTCAAGCGGCATCTGGGACAGCCGGATTTGGCGCGAGTGTTCCCGGGCTTTGCGGGGTCGGGGAAGCTTAAGGTCTTTGGATGACCGACGTCGCCTCGATCCGGTAAGTTGGTGAATGTAGTTGCCGGGACGCTCTCGATGAACTCGACACCGAAGATTCGACTTGAAGTTGAGCGCGCCGCGGGCCAAGGGTCACCGCCGCGCATAATCCATTTCGACTAAGCATCTGGCCGAGTTGGGTCGCACCCAGCCTGAGATGAATTCCCGACTTTTTAACGTATTTGTAACGAGAATCCGAGTCATGTATGGGCCGGAGCGAAGTTGAGTCTAATCGATCTCCCCCGATCCTTCGAAATAATGCTCGCCATCAGACCCACCTAGACAAAAGGTCTTCCCGCCCGCGCACTTTTCCCTTGACTTTCCGGGGGGCGGGTTTACAGTTCTAACATGTGGCAAATAATTGAAAACTACTCTCGAGTTTCCGGTCGATTACGACTGGTCGCTTGCATGCTGATTGGATTATTAGCCTACGCCAATTGTCCTGACGGATCCTGCCGCCTCGCCGGAACAGGTTCATTCTGCCTCGACGATTGTTGTTACAGTTTCGTCAACCTGGATTGCTGTGATTTTTTCTGCACATCCAGCGCGTCTGTTTGCAAATCGGGTACGGCACAATTCTCCGATAACTGCCCGTAGATCTGAAGGAACATTCTATGAATCTCATAACACGACGACTACCGATTTTCGCTCTGTTCGCTTTATCTGCTAGCGCATACGATACTTCGAGATCAACCTGGAGCTTCGATACGCTAACGGTTCCGGGATCGGGCGACCTGATTACCGTAGACCTGCATAGTGCGAGAGTTTTGCCGCGTTGGCTCTTGGTGATCGAGGTTGCTCCCGGAGCGGTAACGTCAGTCCAAGCGGGAACCGCTTCCAGACCTGGCGCCTATCTGAAGCCGGGAATCCCGCAGATGTATCGTGAATTTAACAACGTCAGTTCTCGTGAACTCGTGTTGGGGGCTGACTTTATCCAAGTCACGACCCACCAAGGAGAGAATTCGGCTCTGCTTGTCAGGCTTCTCGTAGCGCCAGAGAAAAAGGTTGCGATTCGGTACAACGGCGATCTGATCGTCAATGCCCCGGCGTCGAACGGCCTCGTTCTTGACTCGGGCAAGATTGTGGACGCAAGGGTGGCGGGAATGCACCACCTGATTTCGTACTTGCAGTCAAGCAGCCAAGGATCGGGTGCGTATCCAGGCGGAATTGCGGTCGGAGGGGGGAATACATCGGCGATAACCCAGTTGCCGCTGTCTCAGTTGCGCGAATTGCTGCTCACCTATGTTGACCTTGGCCAAGACTTGAGTGCGAAAGCCACCGATGGCTACTTTTGCACGGTTATGCTGACAATCGGGCCGGATGGTTCCGTGAGCGGTAGCTCAGGTCTGCCCGACGGATACTCCGCGGTATCTGACGGATTCTTGAAGTGGCGGTTCAAGGCAACCGGCTTTCAGCATTTAGCAAAACTGCCGATTTTCGTCACCCCTGGGAAGCGCTTCATAACGCCGCTGACTCCCGGAATCAAGTAGCGAGCCACGTCTGCGGGAGTGAATACAATGCGTTCCAGAGTTAAGCTCGGCGCAATTACAAACATCGCCATCATCCTCACACTGATATTTTTTGTGACCATAACGGACCGGAGGGAGTTCTTTAAAGGTGGTGGATTGTTTGCGGGAAACAAAGGGAGCCTCAGCGGTGCGAAGTTTCCTGTTCTCACTGGCGTCAGGTACGAGGGCAAGTCAACGACTCTTCTGTTATTTGCGAGCGCTCACTGTAAGCACTGTCAGGCCAGTTCTGGCTTCTATAAAAAGCTTTTCCAAACGATGGAGAAGAGGCGGTCCGAAGTTCAGGCAGCCGTGGTGTTTCCGAAAGCTGATGGGCAATATGACTGGGTGAATGCCTATGGCCTCCCACAGAGCGTAGTGCTTGTGCAAATTGACCAACTCCAATTGGACATTAGCGGAACGCCGACAATAGTGCTGGTTGACGAGAAAGGGATAGTGAAGAAGAGTTGGGTTGGTCAACTGAACTTCATCGAAGAACAGCAGCTATTGAATCTTCTCGGTTGAATCGGTACGATTCAGAGCCGAGGTGGCTCGGATTCGATCAGTCGCCAAGCTGGAGCGACTTCTTGTGCGTTCTTGTATTCACTGGGATGTTCAGATCAGCAACTGTTATTGTGTCGGTAGGGAGTACGCGCCGACTTGAGCGGTTGCGTCAAGAGCCCATAGCAGGATAGGGACTTAGCGCGAGGCGTAACGGGTCGGCTAGGCGGCGTGGTCAAGCGGCATCTGGGACAGCCGGATTTGGCGCGGGTGTTTCCGGGCTTTGCGGGGTCGGGGAAGCTTTCGCTGTTGGCTTGAGCGCGGCGGGTCTATTCCTCTCGGCCCCTCAAGATAGCCGCCATTACACGGGGGCTGCGGTGGACATGGATGACTGCGACCACCCAGAGCGGCCTTTCATCAGGCGCGCAGGCAATTCAGTAGTCGCGAACCTGAGTGAATCGTAATGGCCGCGAGCTCAGGTCGAGTCGGCGATGTCCTTGGTGAGGAAACGGAACCAAAGCTCGGACGGAAGCAAGGATCTCGCCAACCACTCGATCTGCGCCTTCAACGCTGTCCGACCGAATGAATTCCCAAATTTCGTCAAGATCGATTCTTGCTTCCGGATGGAAGGCATATCCCGTCATCAGCCAGATTGTAGCCGCGACGCGGCCGAGCTTTTCTCGCGGAAGTATGCTTCAATTTCATCGGCGGGGATAAGCTTCACTTCGCCGCTCTTGATCTCGTCGTACCGGGAATTCAGCATTTCGTGAACCTCCATGAGATGTTCGACGTAACCGGCGACAGCATCCTGAACGAGTGTGCTCGCGGCGCGCCCACTCTCGCGAGCCAACCGATCAAGCTTCTCCTGCACCTCGGGTTTGAATTGCACTTCTCATGAGTTGACCCCCCCTATTGTATTTTCACACTAGCGGAAATTGGAGCCTCTGTCACGAGCACCGTGCAATTCCAAGTACCGTAGCGTTTCACATCCAACCGCGATAGAATCTGAACAAATCCTAAGCTGGGAGGCCTCTGGCCATGTTCCGATTTGATGCCGACAAGTCTGTTGAATTCTGCGACGGATCGCGACGGCGCGACTTTCTTCACGCGGGCTCGTTGTCGATGCTCGGTTTGGGCATGACGCAGTTCACCGCCCTCAAGGCCTTGGGTGCCGTGGACACCGCAAAGACCGATGTCAATTGCATCTTCCTGATGCTTGTCGGCGCGCCCAGCCAATTGGACACCTGGGATATGAAGCCCAACGCACCAAGCGAAATCCGTGGGCCGTTTAAGCCGATCAAGACCAATGTCGCCGGGATCGAGATCAGTGAGAACTTCCCTCGCATGGCTAAGCACGCCGACAAATATTCGATTGTGCGCGGGATGAATCACACCGCCGCCGCCGTGCATGACACCGGCCACCAGATGATGCAGACCGGGCGCCTGTTTCAGGGCGGCACCGAGCACCCCAGCATCGGCTGCGTTCTAAGCAAGCTCAAAGGGCCAAAGGGCGACGTGCCAGCGCATGTGCTCTTGCCGCGGCCCATTGGCAACACTGGCGGCAACATGCCGCACGGCCAGAGTGCCGGCTTCCTGGGTAAGACCTTCGATCCATTTGTTCTAAATGCTGACCCTAGCGACCCGAACTTCCGCGTGCCAGATATGCTGCCGCCAGACTACCTGACCGCGCTGCGCGTCGACCGGCGCAAGAACTGGCGCGAGGCCGTCGACAAAGCTGTCAATCGATTTGAGACGTCGCAGGACGCGCGCTTGATGGACAACACCTTCCATCAGGCTTACACGCTGATGTCGAGCCAGAAGGCCCGCGAAGCATTTGAGTTGCATCAAGAGACCGAGGCGATGCGCGAGAAGTATGGCCTGAATCGTTTTGGGCAGAGTTGTCTGCTGGCGCGACGGATGGTGGAGGCGGGCGTGCGCTTTGTCACCGTCAATATGTTTGAGACTGTCTTTGACGAGATCACCTGGGACATTCATGGGTCGCGGCCTTTTTCTCCGATCAGTTGCTACAAGGATCTTGTCGGCCCGATGTTCGACAACGCGTACGCGTCGCTCCTCGAAGACTTAAAAGATCGCGGACTCCTCGAAAACACAATGGTGATCGCATGCGGCGAATTTGGCCGGACGCCGAAGATCAACCCCGCCGGCGGACGCGACCATTGGCCGCAATGCTGGAGCATCCTGATGGGCGGTGGGCCGCTGAAGGGCGGCACGGTTGTGGGTGCCTCCGACGAGATTGGCGCGTATCCCAAAGACCGGCCGACGACGCCGGCCGAGGTGGCGGCCACCATTTATAAGGGCTTGGGCATTGACCTCACCATCGAGTTGCCCGGGGCGCAAGGGCGCCCAATTCCGCTGGTCGAGCGTGGCGTTGAAGCAATTTCTCAATTGATTGGCTAAGAACATGAAGCACCTGATTTGTTTGGGGCTGCTGTGCGCCGGGCTGTCCGCCGCGCCAGCCAAGCTGACGCTCTATCCGCAGAGCGTGACGTTGAATTCACGCGAGAGCCGGCAGCAGTTACTGGCCGAGGCCAGTGTCGACGGACTGTCTGAGGACTGGACACGCAATACCCAGTGGACCTCATCCAACCCCTTGATCGCCGAGGTGGACGCGGGCGGCATGGTGACGCCAAAAGGCGACGGCGAAGCGACGATTACCGCCAAGTCCGGTGAGACGACGGCGACGTTGAAGGTGGCCGTCAAGAATACGAAGGGCGTCTTCAATTGGGGCTTTCGCGAGCACGTCATCCCGATCCTGAGCAAGCGCGGCTGCAACCAGGGTGCCTGTCACGGCGCGCTGGCCGGCAAGAACGGCTTTAAGCTGACCCTGCGCGGCTACGACCCCGAAGTCGATTACGATGTTTTGACGCGCCAAGGCCAGGGTCGCCGCGTATTGCTGGCCGACCCTGAGAAGAGCTTGATGCTGCAGAAGGCGTCGTTCGGCATCCCCCATGGCGGGGGCCGCTTGTTGAAGAAGGATTCGCTGGAATACCGGGTCATCCGCGAGTGGATCGAGGCGGGAGCACCCGCGCCGTCGGCCAAGGACGTTGAGGTGGTGGGGCTGGAGGTGTATCCGAAGAGCGCCATCCTCAAGCCTGGTTCTGAGCAGCAGTTGGTGGTGCGGGCCAAGTACAGCGATGGCCGCTTTGAGGATGTGACGCGCTGGACAAAGTACAGCTCAAACGACGAGGGCGTGGCGCAAGTGGACGACGGTACTGGACGCGTAAAGATGCTGGGCCGCGGCGAGGCCGCTATCACGCTTTGGTATTCGAGCAAAGTGCTCTACACCCGCTTAGCTGTGCCCACCGCCAATGAGGTGAGTGCCGACAAGTACACCAAGTTTTCCAAACGCAACTACATCGACGACCTGGTGCTGGCCAAGCTGAAGAGCCTGAACATTGAGCCGTCTGTGAACGCGCCCGATGAGATGTTCATCCGCCGCGCCTATCTGGACGCCGCCGGCGTCCTGCCCACGGCCGAAGAAGTAGAAAACTTCCTGAGCGAAAAGAGCCCCGACAAGCGCGCAAAGCTTGTCGAACAGATCTTGGCCAAGGATGAATTCACCGATTACTGGGCCTATAAGTGGAGCGACTTACTGCTGGTGAATTCGCGTAAGTTGGGAGCGGTGGGAACGCAGAGTTTCTATAACTGGATTCGTGAGAGCGTCAAGACAAACAAGCACTGGGACAGCTTTGCCACCGAGTTGCTGACGTCGAGCGGCAGCACGCGCCAGAACGGGGCGTTGAATTACTTTGTGCTGCACAAGGACCCGATCGACTTGGCCGAGAATGCCACTCAAGCCTTTCTTGGGCAACGGCTAACCTGCGCGCGCTGCCATAACCATCCGATGGAGAAGTGGACGCAAAAGCAGTACTACCAGATGGCGAATCTGTTTGCCCGCGTGGGGCTGAAGAACGGAAACACAATGGGCGAGACGGTGGTGTTTGCGCGTCCCAGCGGCGATGTGGTCCATCCCCGGCTGCTAAAGGCGCTGAACCCGACGCCGCTCGATGGTGAGGAGATGAGCCTGGAGAGCACGGCCGACCGTCGCGTGCATTTTGCGAAATGGCTGACTTCGCCGAGCAACCAGTTCTTCTCTCGCAACCTGGTGAATCGGGTATTCGGCAATTTTATGGGCCGCGGCCTCACCGACCCGGTGGACGACGTGCGACCGACCAACCCGGCCTCCAACGAAGAATTGTTCGACGCGCTGGTGAAGGACTTCAGTAAGGACTTTGACGTTAAGCGACTGATCCGGACGATCATGAATTCGGCAACGTATCAGTTATCGAGCGAGCCCAACGCGTCCAATCAAGGTGACGCCAAGTATTACTCGCATTACATTCTGAAGCGACTGCCAGCCGAGGTGCTGCTCGATTCGATGAGTCAAGTGACTGGCGTCGCGACGGCCTTTGATGGATACCCTGGCGGGACGCGCGCGCTTCAATTGCCCGACGTACAGGTGAAGAGCGAGTTTCTAAACGTCTTTGGGCGGCCCAAACGGGTGATCTGCGACGCGGGCGAGAGATCGAGCGACCCCAGTATCGCTCAGGCCTTGCATGTAATTAACGGTGAGACTTTGAACCGCAAGCTGATGGCCAAGGACGGCTACGTCAGCCTCTTCCTGAAGCTGGGCTTGAGCGACCAGAGGATGATCGAACAGGTGTATCTATCGGCATTTGGACGCTATCCGAGCGAGAGCGAGAAGCAGCGAGCGGTAGAACTGCTCAGAAGCTCGCGTATCGACAAAGGCACGGCGGACGCGGTGCTGCAATCGCGGCGGCAAAGCGCGGAAGACCTGATGTGGGCGCTGCTGACCAGCAAGGAGTTCTTGTTCAACCAATGAGACGCCGATTGCTGGCTATGTTGCTGTGCCTGCCGCTACCGGCCGCAGTGGTGACGAAGCAAATCTACTCGCTGGCTTGGCGACCCGACGGCAAGGCAATCGCCCTGGGCGGATATCAGGATGTGCGATTGATGGACGCGAGCGGGCAGGTGGAAACCGCCAAACTGGGCGGGCACGCGGACGCGGTGCGGGCGCTGGCGTGGAGTAAAGATGGCGCGATCCTTGCTGCGGCCGGCGGTGTGCCGGGGCGCAAGGGCGAAGTGAAGGTCTGGCGTGCGAATGGTGAACTACAGACCACAATCAGCGGTCACGCGGACTGCGTCTACGGCTTGGCAATTTCGCCCGACGGCAGGACGATTGCGACATCAAGCTATGACAAGCTGATCAAGCTTTGGGACGCGGCAACGGGTAAGGAGATTCGCACGCTGAAGGACCACATCGATTCGATCTACGCGCTCGATTTCACGCCCGACGGCAAGCGTCTGGTGAGCGGTGCCGCCGACAGGTCAATCAAGGTTTGGAACGTCGAGACGGGCGAAAGGCTGTTTACGATGAGCGAGCCGACCGATGGAATCAACAGCCTGGCGGTTTCTCCGGACGGCAAGTGGATCGCGGCGGCGGGGCAGGACAAGACGGTGCGCGTGTGGGCGCTCGGGGACAAGGGCGCGACGCTGACGACGTCGATGATCGCTCATGAAGACGCGATCTTGCGGGTGGTGTGGAGCCGGGACGGAAAGCGTTTGCTGACCAGTTCGGCCGACAGGAGCCTGAAGCTGTTCAAGGCCTCGGATTTGAGCGAGTTGAAGACCTTCGCCAAGCAGCCGGATTGGGCCTATGGCTTGGAGTTTTCGCCCGATGGCGCGAAGGTGGCGGTGGGAAGAATGAACGGGACTTTGTCGATCCTAGAGGTGACGCCGTGAAGAAGACGATGCTGATGGCGCTGGCTTGCGCTGGATTGAGTTTTGCCCAGAAGGCGGAGGATTGGCCTAGCGGCACGCGAATTACTCCGCCGACGATCTCGCGCGTATCGCCGCAGGGGATGGCACGCGGCATGACGGTGGAAATGGAGATTGAAGGCTTCAATCTCGCCAAGGCATCGGCCATCTACTTCAGCGAGAAGGGGGTGACGGGTAAGATCCTGCGCGTGAAGGAACTGCCCGACCTGCCGGATATTCGCATCGGCGCAAATGGCGGTGTGTCAACGATCGATCTGGGCCCGCTGCCGCCGCGTAACCAAGTGACGGTGGAGGTTGAGATCGGCTTGGGGGCCAAGATTGGGCCGGTGAATTTTCGCGTGCTAACGCCGCTTGGCACCAGCCCAATGAGCACCTTCCTGGTGGAGCCGTTCTACGGCGAGGCTGCCGATATGGAGCCAAACGACACGATCGACAACGCGCCGGAAGTGTATCTGCCCGCGATCTTTGTAGGCACGATCGGGCGCAACGGCGATGTCGATACCTATAAGATCAAGGCCCGTGCGGGGCAGCAGATCGTGTTTGAGAACGGGGCGACTCTGCTCGGGTCCACGTTGCAGCCGATCGTGCGCATCCTTGCCGAGGACCAGACGGTAATGGCCGAGTTTGGGCAAGACGGGGGCGATAGCGTCCGGGCCTTTGCCCATCGTTTTTCGAAGGCCGGGACTTACTATGTGCAGATCAGCGACTTTCAACAGACGGGCAGGGCGAGTCATAGCTATCGCTTGAAGGCTGGAGAGTTTCCCGTTGTGACGGGGCTTTATCCTTTGGGGCTGCAACAAGGCAAGACGGCGAAGATCCGCGCCGAGGGGCTGAATGTGGGAGACGGGACTTTTGAGGTGCAGGGCACGCCGAGCGATCGGGACGCCTTTGCCGTGATGACGCGTCCGAAGCTGACGACGGGCGCTGCGTTCAACGAGGTTCGGCTGGAACTTGGTCAACACCCGGAGGTTGAGGCTGGGACCGGGGCGAACCAATTGGCGATTCCTTCGACGGTGAATGGCAGGCTGAAGTCGGCGGCGGCTTTCCGCTTTCGGGCCAAGAAGGGCGAGAAGCTTGTATTCGAGGTTGACGCGCGCCGCGCCGGTAGCGACATCGATTCGTTCCTGGAGGTGTTGGACGCGGGCGGCAAGCCGATCGAACATACGGTGCTTCGGCCGGTTTGGGAAACGACAACGGTACTGCGGGACCACGACAGCGCGGCGCGAGGGATCCGGCTCAATTCATGGAACGCGATTCAGGTGGGCGATTACTTGATGTACGGCAGCGAAGTGATCAAGGTGAGCGCGATGCCCAAGAGCCCGGATGACGATATGGTGTTTGAGAGCTTCAACGGGCAGCGAATCACGTATTTTGGCACGTCGCCCGAGGCGCACGCCATCGACAGCAGCATCTACAAAGTACAGGTGCATCCGGCGGGATCGAAGTTTACTCCCAACGGTCTGCCACTGGCGCGGCTTTATTACAACAACGACGATGGGGGCCCGGGCTTTGGTAAGGATTCGTTGTTGGAGTTTACGGCGCCGGCGGACGGCGAATATCAGTTGAAGTTGCGCGACGTGCGGGGCGACTTGGCCAGCGCGCAAGCCTACCGACTGACGGCGCGGCATCCGGAGCCGGACTTCCGGCTATCGATGAATCCTCGCAATGTGAATGTTCCTCCGGGGAGCGCGGTGCCGGTGACGATGCAGGCGTTCCGGATGGACGGATTTGACGGTCCGATCTCATTGACGGTGGAGGGATTGCCCAAGGGAGTCACGGCTTCGGCCGCCGTGGTGCCTCCGGGCCAGGTGTTTGCGACGATCCTTTTGAGGAGTGACGCGGCGCTGGCGGTTTCTGATCAGGCCTTCCCGATCGAGGTGGTGGGCCATAGCGGACAACTGCGGCGCTATGCCAATCAAGAAGACCCATTGAAGCTTCTCTCGGTGATGCCGCGCCCGGACATCTCGGTTTCGGCGATCACCAAGGTTGTCGAAATCGAGGCTGGCGGAACGGCGGAGGTGAACTTGAGCGTTGAGCGGCTTAACGGATTCAAAGGGCGAATTCCCATATCGGTTTTGAATCTGCCGCCGTCTGTACGAGTGCTGGACGTTGGCCTGAACGGCGTGCTGGTCAATGAAGACGAGACGGCGCGGGGATTTACGCTGGCGGCGTTGCCGGGCAGCGTGGC
The DNA here is from genome assembly GCA_025356215.1 of Bryobacter sp. GTDB lineage: Bacteria > Acidobacteriota > Terriglobia > Bryobacterales > Bryobacteraceae > Bryobacter. The sequence goes on from JANXUM010000262.1 coordinate 46,388, forward strand.
ATTGGAACAGGTGATCTATGTTGCCGGCAATGTTGAGACGCGAAGCCCACAACAGAACCAATTCGCCGCGCCGGAGGCGATTTTGCTGAGAATCAAACAAAAGCGTTAGCTCTCGGTGGGTTGCCTGGTTAGTTAGCTCGAGGAGGGAATGTCGCTAACCAAGCAACCCGCCGTGGCCGAGACAGGCCACTTCCCAACCGGAGACGCGGTACTTTGCGAGCGCCGGAGGGATGAGAAGATCGACGACATTGGGCCGGGCCGAGCGGTGGCAACCGGGTGCCGAGATGATCGGAATGTCGTTTTTGTAAGCCAAAAGTAGTAAATTGCCGGGTTCGACCGGCGCGAGGAAGCGTTCCACGTGACACCCGAGGCGCACGATGGCGCGGCCAATGACGTCCTCGGGGCCAGCCGGAGCCGTTGTAGAGGCGACGATAATGGCGGTTGGCTTTGTTCTCACCAAGTGGCTCAAGCCCCTGGTGACCTCGTCTTCGTCTTCCAAGCAGGCCAGCGCAAAGCTGCTGTTGGCACCGTAGCGCTCTAGACGTTGCCTGACGATGCTCTCAAACAACATGCGTGCGCGGTCGCCATTGATCGGGTCTGAGTAAAGGATGCCGACCGTAGGCTTGCGGATCGGGCGGGCCTGAAGAATCGCTCCACGTTCTTTGAGAATGCTGACGATCGCTTCCAACTGAGACTTGGCGACAGCAAAAGGGGCGCTTTTGACGGTGGCGATACGCTGATTGGCTTGGGCGTAGCTTAGGTTTGGAAGGGTAGCGATGACAACGCTGGCAGTGCAGTTGATTTGCTTGAGGAGATCCTCATCTACCAGTACGCAACAATCCTCGGTCGCCATCAAATTGACTCGACCACCAGGGGCGGGGCGCATTTCGACAGATCCGGCACCGACCTCGCGACCCACTGCGATCACGGCGTCGTCCTCCGACACTTCGCCGTCTTCGAGTTGGGTGACCCAAACCTCCTGCATGCCTTCGGTCTGCATCAGGCGAACGTCTTCTTCGTTTAAGATGTGGCCTTTAGACAAAAGTTTCTTACCGCACGGCTTGAAGATCGTGCAGCAGAGAATTCTTCCTGAGGATTCCAGAATGTCGACGGTTTGCGCCCGCATGGCAACGGTTCTCCTAGAATGAGTCGCCGGTTTAGTACTAGAGTACTATCGTTAAACATTCATTCTATCGTTCTAGTAGTTCTGGACCTACAAAGTTCTCAGTATATTTTCCTAATGACCTGAGGGGCGAGGGAATGAGATCTCGGGGGCGAAGATCCGGAAGGGCTCGGCGGGGATCGGCGAAGCAGTGGCTGGCTTCAGCCGTTTGAGGACGGCGATTTCGTCGCAGGCCTGAAATTTTGGGCAGCTTAGACAGTCTTTCCAAGCTTTTAACGGTAGTTCATCACGATTGACCAGCGCATAGCCCATTTTGGAGAAGAAATCGGGCACGTAAGTAAAAGCGAAGAGGGCCTGAAGGTTGAACGCCTCGGCCTCTTCATCCAGGGCCCGCATGAGCACGCGGCCCGCGCCAGTGCCTTTGGTGGCTGGGTCGACAGCGAGGGAGCGGACTTCGGCGATGGTGGGGCCGTAAAAATGAAGAGCTGCGCAGCCGATGAGCTTGGGCCCCTGGTGAATGACGGTGAAGTCGCGGATGAATTCGGATAGATCGAATTCCGTCCTGGGCAGCATGATCTCTTTGGCGGCGTAACCGTTGATGAGGGACAAAATGGCCGGGATGTCGGCCATGGCGGCCTTGCGGACCGTAAATTTAGGCGAGGAAGGCTGTGCCAATGGCTTCTCCTGACTGGATGCGGGCCAGGATGTCGGGCGTGGCTCCGTTTGCGATTCGTACCTCGCCAACGCCGTTATCGAGGGCGAAGGCGGCGGCGCGAAGTTTGGCGAGCATGCCGCCGGTGGCGACGCCCGAGTCGATGAGTAGATTGGCTTCGGTTTTTCGCAAGGTGGGGATGGGTTGGCCATCGGCACCGCGGACGCCTTCGACGTCGGTGAGGAAGAGCAGGCGGTCTGCGCGCCAGGCAGCGGCGAGGCTAGTGGCCATCTGGTCGGCGTTGACGTTGTAGACATTGCCGGCCCGGTCTCCGCCAACGCAGGCGATGGCGGGGAGGAAGCTGGCGGCGCAAAGGGTGTCAAGAATGCGGGTATTGGCGCGGACGGGACGACCGACTTGGCCGAGGGCGGGGTTGACGGTTTCGCACTCGGTAAGAGCGCAGTCGATTCCAGTGAGGCCGACGGCTTCGAGCCCGGCGGCAACCAAACTGGCAACGAGTTCGTGGTTGACGGTGCCGGCGAAGACCTTGAGGACCGCGTCGATGACGGCGGGGCTGGAGACCCTTAGGCCTTCGATGAACTCATTGGGGACGCCTCGTTCTTCGAGGAAGCGGGTCATCTGCTTGCCGCCGCCGTGGACGACGGCGAGCATTGGGTTTGCTTTGTGAGCGCCGGCGAGTTGGGTGGCGATGCGCGCGCGGGAGGCGGGGTCGTCGAGCAGTGCTCCGCCGAGTTTTACCAATAGTTTCATCGGGTTAGAGGCCTTCTTCTTCCGGAAGGCCGAGGATCAAATTCATGTTTTGGATGGCTTGGCCGGCGGCTCCTTTGACCAGATTGTCGATCGCCGAGACGACGACGGTGCGACCGTCGGGCTGTTGCGTGAAGCCAATTTCACAATTGTTGGTGCGGCGTACGGCGTGGAGGTCGGGTACCTGGCCGGGCGGGAGGACACGGACAAAGCGCTCGTTGGCATAGGCAGCCGCGTAAATCTGTACCAAGGCGTCTTGATTGAAATTGGGACTGGCGGCGCGGAAATAAATCGTCTCGAGTATGCCCCGATCAATGGGTATGAGTTGAGCTGTGAAGCTGAATTGAGCCTCGGCCAGGTCGGAGTGTTGGAGGACTTCGGGGACATGGCGGTGGTCAAGAATGGAGTAGGCAGAGAAGTTCTCGGTCACCTCGCAGAAGGAAGTTTTGAGACTGGCCTTGCGACCAGCCCCGGAGACGCCGCTCTTGGCGTCGCAGATAATACCGGCGGCAAGGTTGACGGCACCAGCCTCGATGAGGGGACGGATGGCGAGGTTGGCGGCGGTGGGGTAGCAGCCGGGATTGGAGACAAGGCGGGCGCGCTTGATCCTATCGCGGTAGAACTCGGGGAGCCCGTAGGCGGCCTCCGGGAGCAGATCGGCGGCAGCGTGCTCTTCCTTGTACCACCGCTTGTAGTCTTCTACAGACTTGAAGCGAAAGGCACCGGAGAGGTCAACGACTTTGGCTCCCGAGGCGAGGAAGATCGGGGCGAGTTCCATGGAAGCCTCGGGGGGAGTGGCGAGGAAGACAACGTCAAGGCCATGATCCTTGACGGTATTTGGGCCGAGGGCAGGGGCGGAGCCGCCGTCCGTGCGATGTTCGAGGCTAACCGGGGCGACGGAGCGGTGGCGATTGAGGATATGGACAAGTTCGGCACCGGAATAGCCCCGGAACCCAACGATGCCCGCGCGAAGCGCCTTGTTGCTGGACATGATTAATTATTCAGTTCTTATGAATAATTATACCATCGTCAGGAAAAGGTGCGAAGCTCGTCGAGGAAGCGGTGTAGGATCTCATCGATCGTAGCGATGGGCGGGTATTTAGCGAGGTGATGATGGATATCCTCAACGATCCGTTTTGAGGCACGAGCATCCTTCATATCGGGATCGCGGTGTGCCCAGTCGCGCCCCGGATGAAGCGTGTCCCACGGTGAACGGTTGTTGGAGCGGGTTTTCGGATCATCGCCGTGCTTACCGAATCCGTAGCAGATAGCGACCTCGGAGTTCCATATCGGCTTAAAAAGGTTGATCAAATAATCTTCGGCCGCTGTCTGCCAACCGGTTTGAACGACGATCACCCGGAATTCGAAATCCGGCAGATTCAGCGTGGTGGTGGCCTTCGCAATGTTTTTCTTATGTTCGGTTAGCCGACTGGCCAACTTGTCGCCCTGCTCGAAAGCAGTTTTGCTTGCCGGATTGGTGGGATCCGCCTTCCCCACGTAGATTGGATGTTCGCGATTGGCGATTCCCACGTAGGCGGGAAAATCGCCGTTGTAATAGCGAGCGTAAACGCCAGAGCCGTAAAACCGCTCGATCTTGGCCAGGGGTTTGCGTTGTTGGGCAACCATTGTGATGGCGACAATTCGCCCGGCCACGCTTGGATTGGAAGGGTCGAAGACGAAGCCTGGCTGCTTGATGGGATCGAGGTTATCGACGACCACGCGAAGTTTTTCGTATGCCTCCGTGATCGTCCTTCGCACCCGCTTGGCTTGGGGGGCCGGAAGTTCGGCAGCTTCGTGGGCAGCGAGCGACTCGGAGATCCCCTTCAGTTGCGCGGCGAGTTTTTCGAGCGTACTTGGTCTGACAGCCATCAGCTGGTCGGTGCCTTTGCGATCAACGTATGCGCGACTGATCGGGCGACGGTCTCGGCGAGCAGTACCGGGACGGCGTTGCCGAGCTGGCGCATGGCCTCGCTCCATGGCCCACTGAAATGATAGTCGTCTGGGAAGGTTTGGAGGCGCGCCGCCTCCCGCACGGTGAAATAACGCATCGAGGCATCAACGCGCGTCAACATATTTTCCCCGCCCGGAACGCCGTGGTCGCCAGCTTTGAGCGTCTTTGCTGGTTCATCGAGGGGACTGCCCGTGTGGCCGGGGTAGCTGCGGGCACCCGGATTGAAGCGGTGATTGGCAACCTGGTTATTCGGGAATCGCTCGGGATCGGGCAACCCGGCGATCGCATCGCGCACCGTCCGCCAAGGAGCAAGCTCGTCGCTAAAGAGCGTTCCACGGCGGAGTCTTTCGACGCTGAGCACGCGCCGGGGATCCAGGTGAGGACGGTTCTTCTTGGCGACCTCATGCCGCGTCCAATAGTCGCCATCGATCCATTTGGCGCGAAGAAGAGATTGCTCCGAGTGGGTCTCCGGAGGGAAACTCCACTCGACGCCAAGATCTGCGCGGAAGCCGACGAAGAATACGCGCTCGCGCTTCTGCGGCACGCCATAATCCGCAGAGTTGAGCAATCGATACACGATGTTGTACTCAGGGCGGATCTGGCCGGAAGTATGGCGTCTTTCGAGGCGCGCTCGGTGATCCTGCCAAGACTCAGGCTTACGACGAACCAAGCTCGGGTATGTCAGTTGGAGCACGACGTACTCGAAGTAAGTGGCGAAGCTGTCGCGCATCAGCCCCTTGACGTTCTCGAAAATGAAGGCCTTTGGTTGCAGCTCGCGGACCGCGCGCACGGCCTCGGGGAACATGTCGCGCTCGTCAAGATAGCCCTTGTGCTTGCCGCCGAGCGAGAAAGGCTGGCAGGGCGGGCCGCCCGAGACCACAACGATGTCGCGGTTTAGGGAAGCGTAGTCAAATTTGCGAACATCGGCTTGATGGACGGGCCATTGGTCTAAGCCGTGAATGTGACGCCGTTGATTCTCGCGAAAGGTCTCGCAAGCGTCCGGGTTCCACTCAATCACGGCCGCGTGTTCAAAGCCGGCATTGGCCATCCCGATGGCCAATCCCCCCGCCCCGGCAAATAGCTCAACGCTGCGCAGTTCAACGTTATGCATCGAGAAAGCTCCTAATTCGCGATTCGAGGCGGGCAGCGGCT